>SUUN01000001.1:300000-489156 GCA_015062495.1 Alphaproteobacteria bacterium
TAAGCGTTGGGCCCGCAGTTGTTGCAGTGGCAGCGGTTGTTAGGGTGCTGTCCGTATAAACACCTGTGGTGGCACATGCGCGACAGCCGGCGCCGATTGCGCTGCTGCTGATGGCGACATAGCCCTGGTTGCAATATACGTTGGCTTGTTCCATGCCGCCGGGGCACGTTGCGTTGCCGGGACACGCGTTGCAACCACCGTTGGCATCGCTGCTGTTATCATATGCACGGTCGGTCGCGCTGTAATATCCAGCATTGCAACGATAGGTAGTTGACGCGTTACACGTGTTGGTGACTGTGGACCATTGACGCGTTATCCAGTTTTGAATTTTGCCGTAACTGGCGCTGGGTTCGTTATCACTGCTGCACAACGTTTTCATTAACGCAACACAATTATCCGCGCTGTATCCAGCAGTGATACATGCACATACTGATATATCATCTGCTACTATACTATACTCGCATGAAGAACCTGAGATACTGGAACTGAGGCACGGTTTGTTACAGTTTGTTTTGCAAGCAGACAATGCCGCGGTGTATTGATTTTTTGTGCATGTTATATCAGCACTGTTCCATGCGTGCGCAGATGTGCATACACAGGATATTGCAGCGATGGATAACAAAAGTTTATTAGTCATGATTTTCCTTCCCTTTTTTGGTTTTGTTAAAAAGAAACCGCCAAAGGCATGGCGGTCGGGGATTAGAAAAATCATAATAGTGAATGACCCTGCGATTTTCGGGCATGCCCTGTTGTATAATCGCAGACCCCCGACCGATTTATTTCCAGTCGGGAATAAAAAACATACGGCGGCCACAAACAGTCGCCGACGTTTCATTCGTCGGATTCAATGCGCAATATCGCGCATCGCACTATTACGGGATTTTCTAGGTCCCTGAGCCAACATCCCTGTTGATTCAGTACCATTATAAGACAACAGAATAAAAAACACAAATGCTTAGTTTGGATAAGGATTATTGGGCATTAGCGGGTGGAAAAATAAAAAAACAGTCACCCTCCTGGCGCACTGACGTGCGCTATCCCCCCGCCAAGGGCGGTGGACATTCAATAAGAGACAGGAATACCGCGACAAATAAAAGTTTAGTGGTTAGTGTAAGGGCAAGTGTTTAGTGAATGTGTGCGGCGTTTGCCGCACATTATAGTGCCACCACTAACCACTGGCACTAACCACTTACACTTATACCCACCCTGGCACTGTGTGCCATCCCACCACAGGATGGGAATTAGAAATCCCCCATTTGGGGGATTTTTATTTGTCATCCATTTGGGGGATTATTACTGTGTCGTTATAGTGCGACAGGAATCGTGTGCCGGTGGCACAATATATTTTCTGTAATGAATCCTTGTATTCCTGGACCGCGGAAACCCAGCGATCTTCGATATCCTGTTGTGCGCCCTGGTATCCGGCAAACGCCCCCATGCCACCACCAATGCCCGCGCCGGTCAGCGTGCCCTTCATACGCGCCTTGTTCGACAGGTCAATGATGCCGCCATCTTCGGAATCTTGGTACAGCGGGACAAAGCCACCATCCTGAAGTGTGCGTTTTTTGGTTGTATTGTCCAGATTTGCAGCAACACCACGGCCAGTGCGACCGACCACTTCGCGTGTGCCAAAGCGCGAAACAAATTTAGACCAATCAGATTTTTTCCAGCCCATGCCCTTGTCTTCGACATTGACGACCATGGCCGGGGTGCGGTTGTTAATTATGCTGACATCGCCGTTCAATTTAATCCAGACATTGTCGCAGTTGCCGTTATATGTTTCCATCTTGTTATTCTGATAACAAAACTTTTCGGTTGAGGTTTGAATTAAATTGTTCGTTCCCTGTTGATATATGGTTTCGATGTCCATTTTTTGACCGGTTGAACGGTTGGTTTGGGAAAAAACCTGCCGTTTTTCGTCTTGGCCATCGGCATTTTTAACCGTTATTTCCGATGTCCAGCCCGCAATTGTGGCATTTTGGATATTTAAATCTTTGTATTCACACGTTTCTGTGCCATTTGCGTCAGTTTTACACACCTTGAAATCACTGGGGTTCTGGGCGGAAATGTATGGCGTGCCGTCAAGTTTGTCATACTGTTCCAAATACCCCCACAGGCATTGTGTATCGCGGCCGTCGACGGTACAGGCCTCAATCCGCAGGACAGAATCGCCCGTCGCGACGATATTGCCAACAACCGCGCCCGCCGCCGCATTTACACCGGTGGATAAAATCGTGTCGCCGGCAACCTTGCCTGTATAGGCGTTGCCCGCCATTAATGCCGCACCACCCAGCGCGCCGATAATCGTGCTGTTGGTTTTAGCCTTGCCCCCGCCCAGGATGCCATCATGTCCCGGTTCGGGCGCACCCGCCATATTACCACCCAGGCCACCCAAAATCGCGCCGGCCGCAATCTTGAACCCGGCATTTTGTTTTTGTTCGGCGTTCATAATTTCAATAACGTCATCAATGGTTGGTTGGGCGTCTGCGGGAAATTCTATTTCGCCCGCCGCGGGCAGCCATGCCCCCTCGGGAAAATGGGAAATATTACATTCAACCACATCGCCCGCCGCCAGATTTGCGCGCGCCAAAATCGCATCAGAACCGTTTAACCCCGCACCAATCGCGCGCATTTCAACGACCGCCGTACATGTCGATGCGCCGCCCGCGCCATTGCCAACCGTTGGGCGCGACCACGCAAATTCACCATCTGGATATATCATAGAGCACTGTTCCAATTTTGCCATATTTTCGGCCGCATTTGCGTCGCCAGTGCGAATACTGTTCGACATTGCGGCGTTCGATACCGGAATCGGTGTATCCGCAGGAATTGGGTTTACCGCAGCAGCGACGGTGGCCGTATTTGCCGCGGCATTATAGCGCATATCGTTAACCTGCTGATAACCCTGGGCATTGTTGCGCGACATATTTCCAACGCGAATCCCCGCAGATGCCATACAAGGCGCCAATGTGGCCAGCAAAGAATAAAAAAGAAACGAATTTGCACGCATAAAAAATCCCCCCATACCAATAAATCAACACAACCGGGCATGTGCCCGGATGTGTATTATATCCTAGAACTGTAATCGCAGGCGCACCCCAAGATCAACCATCCCCAGGCGTCCACTTTCGTACCAATTTGTATAGTGGAATACGCTGTCATATGGGGCTTGGTATTCGCCGTCGGGTGTGCCAGAACCGTCACCCAGCCATTCAATCTGACTTAACACAATGCTGCCGGATGTTTTAACCTTGCCCAGGTTAGCATAGCGGACAAAGAAGTCCATTTTGATACCGCCCTCTAATTCCGTGGTAAGGCCACCTTCTAGCATAAAGGCAAGTTGTTCGTTTGTGCCACCATTGTGATATGCATAGATATCAGAAATCCCAGTCAATTGGCCAGCATAGGCATATTCTGGATTTAAAATATTATAAAATGTATTATCGTATATGACATAGTCAGCAATCGTATTTAATGCCATACCGACACCCGCGCCAATATATGGACGCAAAGAACCGCCCGCCAGATATCCTGTAAATGAATCAATATTATAGTATATATTCAGCATCGTCACATTGGATGTGATTGCACCACCATCAACCTGGGCTGGGGTATCGGTTGGTGTCAAACTGGCATCGGCGGGAACGTCCACCGAATTGGGATATGAAATGCCAGAATATCTGAGATACGAAAAATCAACACGAACATCGTTGTTAATGGCCGCGCCAACAGAAATCTGTAATGGGATTACATTGTCAGACGCAAAATCCGCACCATAAAACGCGCCAGGCACAGTATATGAATCTTCTTCGCCGATATAGTCAGCCTTGATATTACCCATCAGGGACGCGGTATAACCAACAGACAGCCCGACATACAACCCACTGTCCGCCAGGCGATCATAATCAGCCGGTTGATAATATTGACGACCCGCCACCGTTTGTGCAGATCCCACACGTGGCAACGCACCGGTCACACGTGTCGGTTGGGCCGCAGCAACGGTATTATAACCCGCCGGCACATATCCATTTGTTGAAACAACACGACTGTTTGCCGATGGCAAATACATCATTTGACCATTTGCCCCAGTCGCCTGATACGTCGGATACGCAGGATATGCGGCGTCGCCCACCAGTGGCACACCCAACAGAATACCAGCAAAAACGGCAGAAATGCTTATTTTTTTCATGCCTTTCCCATCTTTCTTTCGTTTTATTATATCATTTTCGCAGGTGGCGGGCAAGTACTTATCAACAAAAAATCCCCCAACCGGGGGATTTTTTATTTGGGTATCATATTTAAAACCATTTCCATGGTTGAAAAACCTTTAACAGGCCCATTGCGGTGCGTTTGTCGGCATAGGTATGACCACAACGTGGACAAACATTGAATGGTTTGATGATGGCCTTGGCCCGGCCAAAAACCAAATGCCACAGATAAATACCCAATGCCCATGCCGCAATCACCAATCCCCATGCGACATAGCCAAAATATGTATCAACCGTGTTTGTTATAACTGTTATTGTTGTGATATCCGATTTTGACAGGTCGTTGTATATTTTTGTCGTAACCGGCCAGGTCGACGGACGCCACGGATAAACATGTGAAATACCATAATCCGTTAACAATGTAGTCCCCAATCCACCCGACGATTTATCCAGCGCAGATTTAATTGCAGCGTCCAGCATGGTATCCACTTCGGCCTGGGCAACACGGGTTAAATCTGTTTTTATCTTGTCCAGTTGCTGGTTTACACGGGCGGCGGTTTGGTCAACGTCGGCAATCGCATCGTTTGTTTTGGCGATTCCTTTGTCCACTTCGGCGACGGCACGATCCACACCATCAGTTTTAGCACCAAACATCTTGGCCAAACCGGTTATTTTTTTCACACCAGACGTTGTCCGGGACGCTTCTTCGGTTTTCTGTTTGGCGGCGGCGGTTGTGTCGGTCACTTTGTCCACGGCGTTTTCGGCCAGTTTTACCTTGTCCAATGCGATGGCAATCGGTTTTTCCAGATTTACTGCATCGGCGACCCCATCCAGCAACGCTTCGTATTGTTTTACAATGCCACGCTGCAAGTCATAGAACATTGACACAACAATGGATTTTTTTATCGGTCCAGAATATGTGTTTTTTACATGCAATGGAAACCATATCAACAGCGCAAACCAAATTATAGTAAATATAGTTATGAACGTTTTTACGCCACGAACCAGCGATTTCTTTTTCGCGACGGTTTTTGCGCCGCCCATGTCAATGACTTCGATTTGTTTTTTCTGTCTGGCCATAAAAAAACTCCTTTACATTATGTAAAAGAGTTTAAACGATTATTGCCTGATATTGCAATTACTTTTCTGCGTTACCCGTATAATTTTTAATAAATTCTGATTTAAATTCGGCAAAGCGGCCCTGCTCTATTGATTCGCGGATGTTGCGCATTAAATCCTGGTAAAACCACAGGTTGTGCTGGGTCAGCAATGTTGCCCCCAAGATTTCATTGCACTTAATCAAGTGATGAATATATGCGCGCGACAGTTTACATGCCGGGCATCCACACTTATCATCCAATGGGCGCGAATCATCACGAAAACGCGCGTTGCGCATATTCATTGTACCAAAACGTGTAAATGCCTGGGCGGTGCGGCCTGCGCGCGTCGGCATTACACAATCAAACATATCAATTCCACGTTCAACCGCACCCAAAATATCCAGTGGCGTACCAACACCCATTAAATAGCGCGGTTTGTCCGCCGGCAACAGTGGTGTTGTGGTTGCAATCATATCGAACATAACACTTTGTGGTTCACCAACCGCCAAACCGCCAACTGCATAACCATCAAAACCAATTTCGGTCAGGGCGCGCGCGGATTTTTCGCGCAGGTCTGGGAAGTCTGCACCCTGGACAATACCAAATATGCCATAGCCCGGACGGTCAATAAAGGCATCTTTGCTGCGGCGCGCCCAGCGGGTAACCATATCAACATTTTTTTCAACGCGTTCGCGCGGGGCGGGTAATTTTAAGCATTCGTCCAAGACCATTGTAATATTCGAATCCAACTGGTGCTGGATATGAACAGAATCTTCGGGGCGCAAGAAATGTTTTTTCCCGCCGTCAAAGTGTGATGTGAATTGGACGCCTTCTTCGCTCATTTTGGTCAGGGTCGAAAGACTCATTACCTGGAAACCACCACTGTCGGTTAAAATTGGGCCGTGCCAGCCACCGAATTTGTGCAGACCGCCCATCTGTTCCACCAAATCACCCCCCGGGCGCATCATCAGGTGATATGTATTGCCCAAGATAACCTGGGTGCCGGTGGCGGCAACCTGGTCCATGGTCAGGGCCTTGACCGTGGCGGCAGTTCCCACCGCCATAAAAGCGGGCGTTTGAAAAGTACCGTGTGCCGTTTCAACCGCGCCACGGCGGGCGTTACCATCGGTTGCAATCAAATTAAATTTTAATGCCATTGTAAAATCCCTATCGTGTACGCGCGTTCGCCATTGCAATTTGCATTTGTTGGGTATGTGCCTGGTACTGGGCCTGCATCTGGGTCAGCAGGCGTTGCATTTCAACAACATTGCGCCCCAATGTAAATGTCAGTTCAGACAGTTTGTCATTATTGTCGCGTGCGCGGTCCAGTTGTGCTTCTAGCCTGGCAACACGTTTTTGTAACGCAGCGTATTCTTTTTGTTGTTGTTTAAATGATTTATCATCTTTCAGCGCGCTGCCGTTGCGATTGATAAATTTACCAATTGCATTTTGTGCCATACGTGATTTTAACAGCATACTGCCATATTTAAGGGTTGCTTTTTTCCCAGCCCGCGTTCCCAGGAAACGTTTTAATACCCGTGGATTTGCCAACACTCGTAACCATGCCGCCATTAGTTTACCTCCCCCATTTGTAATTCTTTTCTAAACAACAAACAACAATCGCCGTAACTGAAAAAACGATATTTTTCCGCGACTGCGTGCGAATACGCATTTTTCATTTCTGGCAATCCCGCAAATGCGGACACCAACATAAACAATGTTGATTTTGGCAAATGAAAATTCGTCAGCAATACATCCACCGCCCGAAACTGATACCCAGGTGTGATAAATATTCGTGTATTTCGACAAAACGGCGCGACACGGCGGTATTTAGCGGGCGCACTGTTGTACCTTGCCGCACTTTCCAGCAATCGCAAAGACGTTGTTCCCACCGCAATAACACGTGTGGCATTGTTGATAATTTCAGCCTGGGATTCTGTGATGCGCCCCCATTCGCTGTGCATCTTGTGTTGGGATATATCTTCGACCTTGACCGGCATCCAGGTGCCTGCGCCAACGTGTAATGTAATATTTACAATTTTTGCACCGCGCGCACGGATTTCGTCCAATAATTCAGGCGTAAAGTGCAGACCCGCCGTCGGCGCCGCCATCGACCCCAGGGGCTGGGAATATACGGTCTGATAACGTTCACGGTCGGCAATTTCCGCATCGCGCTTCATATACGGGGGCAGCGGAATTTTACCAACGCGTTCCAGTGTTTCAAACACATCATCGCACAAGAATTTTAGTTTCAGACCACTGTCCATATTCTGGGAAACAACCGCGACCTGGGTGCCATCATCCAAAGATAACAGACGGCCCGGCTTTAATTTTGTAAATTTTTTACACAATCCCCACCAACATCCATCCTTGGTCGCGGTGTGCAGTGTGATTTCGTGTTTGCCGTCCGCCATAAAACGCGCCGGTATTACACGCGAATTGTTAAATACAACAACATCACCCGGGTGCAATATATCCAGAAAATCACGAATATGTTTATCGACGATGGTATCGCCACTGACCACCAGCATGCGTGATGCATCACGTTGCGCCAGTGGATGCGACGCAATCAAATCATTCGGCAGTTCAAAATCAAAATCAGATAATGTCAACATGGTTTTACTTCTTAAACTCCAGCCCCTGGTCAATATAGTTTTCGGCGCGTTCTTCCCAATCGGGTTCAACACGCACAAACAGGTGCAGGCGCGCATTTACACCCCACTGGTCCTGGATATCATGACGGGCGGCCGTGCCGATGCGTTTTAATTGTTCCCCGCCGCGACCGACAACAATCTTTTTATGGGCGTCACTGCGAACCGCAATCTTTTGATAAATGTCCAACACACCATCGGGCGCGACATCCACGCGTTCGGTTACAACGTTGATATGGTATGGCAATTCCTGGTGAATATATTTATAAATCTTTTCACGTGTTAATTCCGACAGATACAGTTCATCAGGCACATCGGGCGCGTCGGTGGCATCAAACAGGTATGGGGATTGGGGCATCACATCCGCCAATGCCGTCAGCATTTTTTCAATACCATCATTTTTCAGTGCCGAAATCATAAATATTTCACGCCACGGCGCCAGGGTTGATATTTCAGCCACCATGGGCAACAAATCTAGTTTTGCGATTGCGTCAACCTTGTTCAGGGCGACAAAGATATTTGGTCGATCGGCAATTTTTTCCGCCAGGGCACGAATTGTTTCGGTTATCCCCTTTTGCGCATCAATCAGCAACAGTACCGCATCCGCATCAGATACCGCGTCCATAGCGGCGGCAACCATTGCACGATCCAGGCGACGCGACGGCTTGAAAACACCGGGGGTATCGACAAAAATCAACTGACGCGCCCCAACCATTTTTACGGCGCGCAGACGGGTGCGTGTGGTCTGAACCTTGTGCGAGACAATGGACACCTTGCGTCCCATGATTTGATTTAACAATGTACTTTTGCCCGCATTGGTCGGGCCAATAATGGCAACAAAGCCGGAATATGTTTTTTCTGTCATGATGAAAACCATAGCACACCAAAATCAAAAGTAAATAAAAAACCTTGCAAAACAGCGCAGTTTTGTACAGAATATTCGCGTAGGCGGGGCAACGTAGAAAGGATACTAAATATGCAATTGACCGGACCTGAAATCCTGCGCCGGATGCAGGAAAAAGATAAACCAGATATTATTATTAAACCTTTTGATATACGATGCCTGGGGTCAAACAGTTATGATTTGCACCTGGCCGATACACTGCGCGTATATAAACACACAATCCCCAAAGGTATGAAGCCCGCCATTGAATACAAGGGCAGTACCGGCATGCACCATATGCGCGATTGGTTTTATGATACACAAAAAAATCCTGTTATGGGTGACTGTGATTTTGAGCCACATTATTATTTAGACTATCTGAAACATCCAGAAAAATATGACATTCGCAATCCACGATATCTGATTGACCCAACAAACACGACACACCACGAAACAATTGATATTAAGATTCCTGAACGTGGTCTGGTTTTATCACCGGATGTTGGATACCTGGGGTCAACGGTCGAATATACGGAAACGCGCAATCTGTTCCCGTATATTGACGGGAAATCCAGTGTCGGACGCAATTTTATATTAAATCACCATACCGCGGGACGTGGGGATGACGGGTTCTGTGGCGAATGGACATTGGAAATTCGCGTTTTGTACCCAACGGTTGTTTATCCATATATGCGAATTGGCCAGATTTACTATGAACAATTCGAAGGGGAACGTATGCCGTATGACAAAAACCCACACAGCCATTATAATTGCCAACGTGGGCCGACCGCCGCAGCGATTATACCAATTGATACATTCTTGAAAGAAAAGCAAAAATAAAAATTTCCCCGGCGTTGGATGCCCCGCCATGGGAATGGAAATAAAAAAATCCCCCGTTTGGGGGATTTTTATTTGTCTGTTGCCGTGCAACAATTAAACGACCGACAAGCGGTCGTTAAATTTCTGGTGGGGACACAGGGACTGTATATTCCCATGTTCGTTGCACTCCATGGGCCCCTTTCACTACGTAAGGTTCAAACGGCGCATATGCTTGTTTTCACCAACTGGCGTTCCGAAACCTTTTACGGGTTCTCGTCCGTGCGCCATACAAAAATTAAACGACCGGCAAGCGGTCGTTGAATTTCTGGTGGGGACACAGGGACTGTATATTCCCATGTTTGCTTTCGCTCCATGGGCCCCTTTCACTACGTAAGGTTCAAACGGCGCATATGCTTGTTTTCACCAACTGGCGTTCCGAACCCTTTTACGGGTTCTCGTCCGTGCGCCATACAAAAATTAAACGACCGGCAAGCGGTCGTTAAATTTCTGGTGGGGACACAGGGACTCGAACCCTGGACCCAATGATTAAAAGTCATTTGCTCTACCAACTGAGCTATGTCCCCAAAACCGGACCTGGAAAGGGAGAACGCAAGGTTCTGTTTCCAAGGTACGGGGGCAATTTTGACATATAAAAATATAAAATGCAAGAAAAAATACAAAAAAATGAATTATTTTTTCTGGGGGGATACATCTGTATCTGATAAATGCTGGGCCAGGTTTATTGCCGCCACACTGTCCGAATCCAGCCAATCCAAAATGCGCCCCATCATAGATTCTGTATATTTGGCGGACAGGTGTCTGTTTTTACGAAATTTATTTTCGTTAATAAAATGTGTCATATCACGCGCCAATCCCGCCAGGATTTGCGCCTGTTCGGTATTCAAAACCGGCGATTGGCCGTTGCGATACAACAGATTGTCCAGGTCGCTGTGATATTCCTGAAATTTATCCAATATGCGTGGTGTTATTTTTATGCGTTTGGTAATTTCTGGGGCGCGCCAAATCAACATTCGGTTCAGGTTTTCAGTGGTCAATTTTCCCCGCACACCCATTGATTCGCGCAGCAAAACAATGATATTTAACATCAGCACGTTTAATTTATCCGTCATACTGTTAATCATTGTACGTTTCATCTGGTTGGCGATGCGCGAATTGGTATAATCGTACAGCAAAAACACCAACGGTATTGATAACAACGACGCAGATACATTAATTACCAAATCGCGAATATTCGCGTTTGGCGCGTTGTCAATCGCGCCTGTGTACAGTATTATCCCGCCTGCAATCGACATTAAATATGGCAAGGATTTTAACAAGAACGTGCGAACATGTATTTTCATGTTCATATTATTGCATAATGCATAACGTAATATACACAGGAATCAATTCCGCGACTAAACTACGTCATCATTTGCGGGTCGCAAAGTCTTGCTGATACGGATATTTGGGTTGTTTTCAATGCCACAGCGGTCACGAATAAACAATAACGCCCAAAAGCCAATGCCAACCAATATTGCGCCCAGTATTAAAACGCTGTATCGCCAACTGCCCATCGTTCCGCCCAGGCCAATCAACAGGCATGTAAACACATAGATTATATTATCGCCAATACTGTACAGCGATAAAATTACGGCGCGATATGATTGGGGCAAAAAGTCCTGAAATCGCGAATACAATAAAACATACAATCCTGCGAACAATACATACGATGCACCCAACAGCCACAGTCCCGCCACAGAATAAAATATTCCGAACAAAACGTATCCCATACCCGCCACGCAAATTATGGAAAACAAAATCCAGTCTGGAATTTTTTGGAATCTGTATGCAAATGTTTGTCCCAACACGGTGCATCCCAAAATAAAGAATTGGACAATTCCGACAAACGCCACCGGCAACCCAATTTCTACACCAATTGGGCTTAAATAGTCATCCAGATAGCAAATATTACTGACCAACAATGTTAACATCATCATTAAAAATATACACGGTGTACGAATACAAATCCGTGTGCCCGTCTTAAACAACGTCATAAATCGCGTCTTGCGTACGTGCCTACGCCCACTGCGCAGATGTGCGCGCGGTTTGATTCGCAACAAAAACACCACAGACAGCATCAAAATCGCAACAGAAATATATGTAATCCATTCATATCCTGCAAACATCAGCAATGAACCAAACGCAGACAATGCGCCACCTGCCGCCACAACGTTTGATCGCGCACCCAGAACGCGTGCATAAATATCATGATGCCGCCGGGCGCGCAATTCGTCATACAGCATGCCTTCAAACGCGACATTCCAAAATGCCGTTTGTACGCCCCATAAAAACATTCCCAATGCGAAACCCAGGTATGTTGGGCATATCAACCATAATATAAACGCCACCGCTTTTAATCCTTGGGCAAAAACCATAGCGTATCTTTGGCCCAGTTTATTTGTCATCCATGTAACAGGTATTTGCGTCATAAACGTTCCGACCGACAAAATAATAAACAGCGATGATAACTGCATGTCTGACATGCCGTGTTCCTGCATAAAAATTGCATACACCGGCGACAACAGCATCAGCTTATTAAAAAATGAAAACGCATAAATATTCGTCAGAAAACGACGCAAAGACGACTTCTTTTTCATATTCCTTACCCATACACTATGAGATTATAATCATTTTTTATGAAAAAGCCCAGTCTAAAATCACCTGTGTGTGACACATTGTTTGCGCATAAATACCATCGCCCACACCCCCAGGGTTATCATCAAGCCACCCAGTATAAATATACTGTATCGCCAACTGCCCAATGTCGCGCCCAATCCAACAATGCCACATACAATCATATACAGGATATAGTTTACCGTTGTGTATAATGACAGCACAACGGAACGATGACGTGGTGGAATCATATGCTGAAACCGGGAATACATTAATGTATATATCCCATAAAACAGCATATATGCAACACCCATCATCCACAATGCTGCCGGGGTATAATCCACGCCAAATCCAATGAACGCAATCCCAACAACCCCAATCAGAATATACAACAGCATTTCTGAGATATTTGCGAATTTATACGCAAATCGTTGACCAATTGTTGCGCACCCCAATAAAAACAACGGCACAATTCCAACGTATTCGGTCGGAATTCCAATCTGCAATCCAATCGGACTTAAAAAATCGTCCAGGTATGGGATATTTATAATTAACAATGTTAACATCATAACGGACATCAGGCACGGCGTTTTTAGTGCTATCTTGACCCCTGTGCGCATCAATTTACGCATCGGAACAGACTTTGCTGTGGCGGTCGGTGTTGTCGGTCGATATGGCACGGCAATTAAGCAAATCATAGAAATCAATATTGCCGCAACCGATGCCCAGGTTACCCAATCATACCCCATAAACATCAGCAATGAACCAAACGCAGACAGTGCCGTCCCAACAGATTCATACGTTGATTTTCGCCCCAGAATACGCGAATATTCGCGCTGTTTTCCGTACGCGGATACGGAATCGTATACCAGACCTTCGAACGCGACACTGCGAAAACCGGCCTGGACACCCCACAGGAACATCCCCACCACAAATCCGGCATATATTGGCAACGCCAACCATAATAAAATTGCAAATGCCTTTAAAATTTGGCCGATAATCATAGACCAACGTTGGCCCACGCGATTTGTAATGTATGTGATTGGTGCCTGGCCCAGAATTGTGCCCAGGGCCGATATAATAAACATTGTTGACAATTGCAAATCGGTCAGCCCATTGGCCTGCATAAAAATCGCATAGACAGGTGTCAGCAATAAAAACTTGTTAAAAAATGAAAATCCGTACAGGGATGCCAGCAATCTTGTCATAACGCCTTTCCTTTTGGAAAAAAGTATAATCAAAAAACGATAAAAAAGTACAGTAAATATTGAAAATTTGTCAAATTTGAACTATAATAAATTGGATAGACAAAGGGTGCGATTATGGCAGATGTAAAGATGGCTGATTTTTTGTTGCAGTATTTTATGCAGTTGCGTTTCAATGAAATGCCACCAGAAGTGCGCGCCCAGTACGATGCATATGCCAAAAGCGATGATTTTCGCGGTCATATGAAGGAATGGAAAGCACGTTTAGCGGGTCATGACTTGCCAGATCCAAATGGTCCGGACTATCACTTGACCGAAGATGAGTGGAAAGAACTATTTCGTGAATTCCAAAGCGCATTTCGTAAAATGGATACCAATCGCAAGAACTTTGTCAACGCGGTTGATTTTGGTATAAACAACAAAGATGCGATTGAATTTCTGGACGAATATTTTGGGGCAGGAAAACTGTTCGACAAAGCAACCGCCAGCCCCGCCGCCGAGGCACAGATTCAAGTATTAGCCAATGTATTAAATTCATATAAAAATATCCTTGAAATTCAATTCTCGGAATGGGGGTTGACTGGTGGTGATTTCTCGTATAATGACTTGACCAAGGGTATCAAAGACAAGAAATATAATACGGATAGTGATTTTCAGACCAAGGTCAAAAATGTCGCGTATTACCTGACGGCATATACGACAAATCCGTACTACAAAAATGATGACTTGATACGTGCGCTGGGTGGAAACGCATTTGACTTTAAGGACATTCAGGAAGGCTTTGACGATAAAGCGGTTGACCCTGCAAAATTAAATGCGTTTAAAACCGAGTATGATATCCTGTTGCGTACTTTGGCGCACAAGGATAAAATCCGTGACGTATTCCCATCTGACAAAATAAAAACGGCATTTAATACCGCCAAAGAAAATGTTGCCTATGATGATAAAAACAGCAAAGATTATGTGCCGCCAAAACGCGACGATGAATTAACACCACTGCAACAACTTTCTAGGTGGGCGGATGATACGTATGCCGACGTGTTTGAAAAATACATCAAGTTCAAGGGCGACAGACTGTATTTTTCACCACAGGCAAAACAAATTGTTGCCGCTATACACAAGGCCAAGGTTAAACCAACCGATGGTATCAAAGGCGTCTTGGACAAGGCAGGTGATATAGAAAAGGGATTGTTGTACAAATCGCCCAAGGCAACCGAACACTTTAAATGGTTTACCAAAACGATGGGCGAACTAAGCAATACAATGCCCAAGGCGTTTGAGGGTGCGTTGCGCAATGGTCGCCAAATGCACGCAATAATCGAAGAAATGATTATGATTGCCGTACGTGACGGCAAGGTGGACGAGGCCAAAAGCGCAATGGAAGTCTTGTCCGTTATCAAATACGGATACACCACCAGCAAGATTATGGACGCACTGGGCAAGGAAAAGTTAAGCATCTTTTCCGACGGTAAATTGTCTTGGAATAAAAACGAAGGAATGAAATTCGTTACAACCGCCCTGGACAAAAGTATTAAAACTGCATTTATGGGGATTGGGTACGGTATCACCATGGTTGGGAATGCAATCAACCTGTCGGGCAGCAAGTTTAACGGTCGTCGCGGCCGAATGATGGACAAACAACAAGAATGGGCAACGCAAAATGCCGCGGATAAGGCCGCCGCCCAGACCCGCAGAAACACCCTGAATACCCAGGACCAAGCATTGATTCAGCAAGAAAATCAAAACAAAAGCGATGTAAATCAGAATCTGCAACCTGGTCAACGGACTATTACAGACGCAAATTTTCAACAACAAAAAACAGACCTAGAAACCGCTCGAACCGCCGAAGACGCAGAAAAGACACGCCTGGAACAGCGCACCCAAGATCCTGCATATATGGCGTCTGCGCAACGGGTTAATGATTATAATAATTTATTACAGGAACAAACCTCGTACCAACAAAATCAACCAGTTCTGACCCAGCAAATCGCTGATTTGGATAACCAGATTCAAGCAATTCAGACCGATCCAAACATGTCCCAGACAGAAAAAGATATGCGCAGTCAGGGATTGATTCAGAATAAGATAGAAAAACAAAATCAACTGGCTCAGATAAATCAAAGACTGGCCGATATACCGAACGAACTGAATGCGATAACAACGAATCCAAACTGGACAAACGATCAACACATCGTTCAACAGCATCAGGCGGAAACGCAGGCTTATAATAATACAGTTGACCAAAATAATGCCCAAAAAGACAGAATCAAAAAATGGGAAAATGCGACCAAAAGTATCGAGGAAATCAACGAACGCATATCCAAACGTGACGAAGTTATGGACAAGTGGGACGATAACCACAAGGATAAATACCTGGAACTGATGGCGTATTGGGATATGCTGGAAAGCGGACGCAATACGCATATGGGAAAAATGTATAACTGGAAACCAATCAAGGCAGGCAATGCCCAGAAAAAATTTGATGGACAAAAACAGACAATTATTTCCGATTATCTGTCAGGGTATTCATATGCGGCTTGATTTTTTTGGTGATTTGTGATATAATATGGACATGCGTCATCGGGAACGATGGCGTTTGTTTTTTATATACCCGCCTGCTGGCGGGCTTTTTTTATTTTCATGAAAACAAAAAGGATTACTTATGACACGTGTATTACAACTGCGACGTGGCAGTACCGCGCAAAATGACAGTTTTACCGGTCTGCCCGGCGAAATTACAATGGATACAGACGCCAAGACCGTGCGTATTCATGATGGTGAAACATTGGGTGGATTTGCACTGATGCGCGCGGATAACGCGGCAACCAACACCGGAACATTTGATATTACAACGGTTTCTGATGAATTTTGGGCAGATATGGTCGCGCGCCATGCGCCTGCGCCATTTACGGTTGCAAAATCAACCCCAATCCAGATGAACAGTAAAACCAGTCATGTAAACTGTATATTCAGCACCGCCCCCATGCCAACATTTGTGCGGGTTGCGCTGATTTGCCAGAATGACCAGGCCGGATACACCGCAGGCGACGAAGTATGGTCATTTGGAATTGGGGACTGTGCCAATATAACACCAAACTGTTTTATTGATGGGAATGGGCTGAACGTGCGCTTGATGGTTGGTGCACAAACGTACTGGGCCCCGCATCGCGACACAGGAATACGAACACAACTGAGTGATGAAAATTGGCGTATTTTATTCTATGTTTATTATTGAAAATCGTAAAAAACATTGCTATGCTGTGCGCCGAAGAAGAAAAAAGGATTTCATATGTATATACTTGCATTAAATTGTGGTTCTTCGTCCCTGAAATACCAGGTCTTTGACGCAGGCACAAAAAGCGCCATTGTCGGTGGCAATGTTGAAAAAATTGGTTTGCCAGATTCTTTTGTAACCCAGAAATATCCAGATGGCACAAAACAAAAGAAAGAAACACCAATGAAAAATCATGACGAAGCATTGAATGTTGTTTTGTTCATGTTGCGCGAAGCGTCTATTGACCTGAATGAAATTGGTGGCGTGGGTCATCGTGTTGTTATGGGTGGCGATAAATTTGCATCGTCTGTTGAAATCACAGACGAAGTTATCAAGACAATTGATAAATTGTCACCACTGGCACCATTGCACAATCCGCCGGCACTGCGTGGTATTATGACTGCAAAACAGTTGTTGCCAAATGCAACACAGGTTGCAGTATTTGATACTGCGTTCCACCAGACAATGCCAGACTATTCATATCGCTATGCCGTTCCACGCGCATGGTACACGGAATTGGGCGTACGTAAATATGGTTTCCACGGGACAAGCCACCTGTACGTGTCTAAACGTGCGGCGGCAATGTTGGGCAAACCGGCCGATCAGTGCAATTTGATTACAATGCATATCGGTTCGGGTGCGTCTGCAACGGCCATTCGCAATGGTATTTCTGTTGACACATCCCTGGGGATGACACCATTGTCGGGTCTGACCATGGGAACACGTCCAGGCGACCTGGACCCAGGTGTTGTTCTGTATGTTATGGAACAGTTAAAATTGTCACCGGCCCAGATGCAAACACACTTAAGCAAGGATTCAGGCTTGAAAGGCTTAACAGAATGTTATGCCGACCGTCGCGATGTTGAAGAAAACAAAGCAACCAACGATTCATGCCGCTTGGCCATTGATATGGAAGTGCAAAATGTAAAAAAATATATTGGCGCATTCATGGCCGAACTGGGGCGCGTTGATGCGGTTGTGTTCACCGCCGGTGTTGGTGAAAACGATGAATATCTGCGTGGCAAGTTCTGTGAAGGCTTGGAAAACCTGGGTATCAAGTTGGATATGAATAAAAATAACGAAACATTGGCGCGTAAAGGTGCAGGTGAAACAGTTATCAGCACACCTGACAGCCCAGTTAAGTTGTTTATGATTCCAACAAATGAAGAATTGGTAATTGTCGAAGATACCTTGGCGATTATGAACAAGAAATATAATCCAAATCACTTGTTAATGGATTATAGTTTCGCCCAGAATCAAAAACAAAAATAAAGAAATCCCCCCGACCGGGGGATTTTTTTAGTTTTGATACTTACAATTATATGAAAATTTAAAAGTCCCTGTACTATCGGTAATACTTACATTTTGTGGCGCATAGCACGACGTCACACCCAAAGAACCGTCGCTACGTGCTATTTCTTCCACGTCTTCATTACCAACGGTTGGGCAATACTTACAGGTTGCATAACCATCTGTAAAGGCCCTGTAAAACCCTGAAAGGCATGTAAAAGTGTTGTTATCGGTATCACAAGAAGCCATTGCTGTCTCGCTATCGCCGACTATCCCATCCCAATCACACGGATAGCAGGTGGACGACCAATCTACATCTTCATGATTAGACACATGATCCGGTTTGCATTGATATGAACTTTGGTAACTGCAACTATTTTCCGTTGCCAGATATGTACGTTTTAGCTGTTTATTTCCAGTAACATCTGTCCAATCAAGATAATTATATTCCATCGTACCCCCAATAATATTGTCAACACCGACATCAACGACCAAATAATCCGCATCATAAAAAGGTGGATAGTTACTGCAGTCACCTATAGGCTCAGTTGGATCTTCTAAAAGAGAAGTATCTACATCATGACAACATAACGTGTATGGCTCATTCCACCCGTAAGCATAATCACGCGCCTCGGTAATATCAAAATAACATTCGTTGGGGGCTTGACAATAACTAAGGTCACCCGTCAGTTCTTCACATTCAATCAACATTGGCCCACAAATATCTGTAACGTGGCCGGCACTATTTTCTTGCTCCCATAAACTTTCTGACCACGCTTCAAGAGCAACCGACGCGGTTGTCCACCCAATTGCCACACCCAAACCGACGTTTAGATTCGGCAATAAAATGGGGGATAAATTATGCGGAAATCTGGGAATAAATTTTGGGGATTAATGTCGAAAACAATCGTCCCTTTGGATTCGGCATTGTTTTTCTTGCTCTATGCCATGTATTATACCGCATTGCGCGTTTTTTGGCAATATGTTTTTTGGTAAGATAAATAAAAGTTTATCTTAGCATTCATATCTCAAATAAAAATCCCCCGGCTGGGGGATTTTTATTAACAACCACCGGTCATATTGCCAATGATTTTAGAAACCGAGATATCCTTGTGCAGCAGGAAATCATATTCACAATTACCAGATTTATAATGCCCCATGCATGCGCTTAATGTCAAAACGGCAAACAATGCCAATAATGCTTTTTTCATGTGTTCTCCTTTTATAGTTAGGTCAATACCCAGATTATACAAGAACGCATTCCCATTTTCAATATTTATATGGCGTTTTTTATCCAATGAATATGAAATCCACAAACCGCAATAATGTCAAAGCGCGCATTACCACCCCACCCTGTTTTCATAATATACGTTTCCGCCGCACGGCGCAGGCGCGCCGCCTGGGTGGGCGTCACCGCATCGCAGGCAGTGTGGATGGTGGGGCGATTTTTAACCTCTATAAAAACAAGTAATTGTCCGCGGCGGGCAATTATGTCAATTTCAGCACGGTGCGTGTTGCGGCCCGTGATATAGCGCGATTTTACAATACTAAACCCGTGCAGGCGCAAATAAGCACGCGCCAGAAATTCGGCGAACAGTCCACGTTGATAAGATGTTTTAGAATGCATATGGTTTGGCCCGGAAATTTTCGCGCGCAGACTGAATATTTTTTACCAAGTCTGATGCATTGCGACCGTTATCAATCAAATCCAACGCGCCATAGTATGCAATCAACATTGGGTCGTATGAATTCGTACTGGATATCCAATGGTCGTTGCCAGAATTTGGCGCACCATATTTGTCCAAGACGTTTTGCCAAAATACCAGGATTTTGTTTTCGCGCTGCTTTTCAAATTTTTCGGCCGCCCCTTCGACTTCGTTAACGTCGTTATTATAAACAACACGATAAACGCGATTGTCGGTTGCATTGCTGGTAAAATACACAACTATCGTTTCGCCGGTATTTTCACGCACCAGGTGTAATTCGGACGCGTACAACAGGCCGCGATTACGCGCCAGGCTGTGGATACATTTTTCCAATTCCGCCGGTATCACTGTGCCACCAGACCGACATTCGTAATCCAGGTTATATTTCCAATCAGGATGAATTGTGTATATTATGCTGTCCCGTTCGCGTGGCGCGTACAGGCCACGTTCGCGAAAAAACAATGTGTACACATCATCAAACGACATGCCCAACATAATGCCCGCAATATCAAACGATGCAACCGACGCAACAGACGCACCGGAATTTAAATCCACATCTTCCATTGTTATATCGGCGTCCGCACTGTCCACAATTGCGAAATTATCAAAATCAAACGCATCGGATGCCGCACAGGCAGGCGCTATAAACGCCATACATAAAATCGTAAAAATTTTTAGCATCTGTTTCATATAATCCTATTATTCCCATTTTAGCCGTGCGATGCAACATCAATAACAACAAACTTGAACACAGCCGCAGGGTCACCACCGGATTCCAGGTAATCTTCGACCGATTGTTTTCCAACTGTGTCACGCATGCCCGGCGCATAGTTTATCCCCAGATATATTGTGCCGCGCGTGACATCCGGGGTCGACGCAAAATTATTTGGGGTGCGCCACGTCCGCAGTTCATAATTTACAATCCAATATTTGTTATTGGTATCGGGGGCAACTGAAATTAATGATACAGTTCGCAGAGCACGATTTTTAGCCAGGTCTTCGATTTCAGGGGCAACTTTTTGTAACCACGTATTAAATACATCGCGCGACGACATACGACGCAGGGATGTGCGCCCTTCGCGCCGGCGGGTTACGTCGGACATGTCGGGTGTTACGTAAAAATATTCCGTGATATATTTCGCAATCAGGCGTTCACGCATCTTGTCTGCGCCCAGGGTGTGGTCGGACACAGGCACACCAGGACGACGGATGGCGTTATCGTCGGGCTGAAAAAAATATGTGTTGATGGTTGTTTTTGCGCCTGTGTCGTAAATAACACCCGTCAAAACCAAGGCACCGCACATCAGTACCATTAACAACAATCCCGATAAAAACATTATCAATTTTTTCATCAGTTCATCCGATATGCGTTAAAGTCCGCCACATAGTACCCCAATGTTTGTGGATATGCGTCCGTGTTGCGTCCAACCGTCGCATACGCCAAGATTTCAATTGGTGCAGATTTGTTCGAAATAATTTTTGCACGAATTTGCCACGTGCCACCGTTCGGCAAGACTTCGCCAATTGGTAACATCTGGACAGATGACATATCAATGCGCCATGTTTCGCCATCCAATATGCGCGCCTGATATTCAGGTTTGACAGTCGAATTAAAACGTGAAAACATATCGTCGCCCGTCAGGCAATATATACCACATGCACCGGTTTCAACGCCGGTCTTGTTTTCAGGGGTGCAATCAGCCGTACGGTCGCATTTGTTCCAACGCGCGGTGTTTAAATCTGTATTATCTGCAATCCAAAACCAGTTACGAATAAATTTTCCAATCACAGATTCTTGCAGTGTTTGGGTTGTGGACATTTCGCGCATTGCGCCATGCTGGTGCCCGATGATTTCCCAGTTGCCTGTGATACTGTTAATCGACACTAAAAATGGATGAACATGGGCGGAACGCTGAACCCACAGCAACAATCCACACGAACATATTATCAGAAAAAACACCGTCATTATCGCAATAGACAACGTGCGGGACGACGCAATTCGCGGTCCCGCGGGAAATGTCGGTGTGTTAAATTCGTCTGGATATCTCAAAATTCTGTCCCCCCAGTTCCAGAATCAAGATTATTTATTTTAAGCCTGGTACACCATGATGCAGGCGCATGGACTTAACTTTAATTCATTGTTGTCATAGCCAACACCAACCGGTTCGCGGTCGTAAACCTGGCCACAGCCGGCCAGCGCAATCGCAACCAAAACACCAAGAAATAATTTTTTCATGTGTATGTCCCCCTTTCCTGAATATTCAAATTATACGCAATTTTTGCAATCCACGTCAAGACTAAAACTGGGTTTCGAACGATAACAGGAATCGCTGTTCACGGTCATAGTCGGTCATCTTTAACGGCCAGCCCCAACTGAAATTCATTGGGCCCATTGGGGTATTCCAATAAATACCAACACCAACAGATGTGCGCCATGAATCATCGATATAGTTCGGTAAATGATAGAAAGGGTCGGTGTATTCTTTCTGGGGCGGTTTGCCCAAAACACCATAGTCAAAGAATACAAAGCCTTTGACCTGGTATTCATCGGGGATGAAAATCGGGAAGTTCAACTGGGTCGAACCGTTTAATTTCCACAGACCACCAAGCGCATATGTTGTGTTATACCACAAACGCGATCCAACGCCCGCCACGTCAAAACCGCGCAGGGATTCACCGCCCAAGAAATAACGATAAACACGCGATACATAGTCGCCATCCAATGGCTGAATATAGCCAAAATCCAATGACGAACGCAGTTGCCAACGGTCATCCCAGAATTTTACCATTCCAACAATATCTGCGTTATAGCGCATATAGGATTCTGTGCCACCAAAGCCTGTGTACGCAACCCCCAGGTTCGCCACAACACCGGTGTGGGTGTTCTGGGCAAAGTTTGTGTCCAAGTTGTGATAACGGAAATTTGTGCCTAAGGTGAACAGGGTCGCATCCTGCCAGCCATTGTCGGCCTGGATATCATAGTTCTGGTCGAATGCGGCAGACAGGCGTACATTTTGTGTCCAATGGTCAGTCAGACGCCATCCCATGCGCCCCGCCACAGTCAAAGAATCACGGTCGTATCCAAAACCACCCAATGCCGAATAATTATACATTGTGTAAGACACATCAAATCCCGCCGACAGCGCACGCCCAAACAGGTATGGTTCGGTAAAACTGAACAAGGCCTGTTTCTGGTATTCGGCGATTGAACCGCGGATTTGGACAATTTGACCGCGCCCCATAAAGTTGTTTTCGGTTATACCCGCGTCAACCATAAACCCGTTAATGTTTGACCAACCAAAACCACCCGACAGTTCACCGGTGGGCTGTTCTTCGACACGAACATCAAGGTTCATCATATTTGATTCCGCAACACGGGTTGGAACCATTTGGACGTCTTTGAAATAGCGGGTGCGCATTAAACGCTGGCGTCCTTCTTCAATAGTTTGCAATGAAAATGGGTCGCCTGCGCGCATTGGCAACGACTGATAAATCACAGAATCAAATGTGCGGACATTGCCCAGGATGTTAATAGAATTTAGGTAAATACGATTGGTCTTTTGTATTTTGAATACTAAATCAATCGTTTTGTCATCTGCGTTTTTTGTTGGCACAGGTTCAACATTAATAAACGCATAGCCATAATCGGCAACCGCACTGCGCAGCGCAGATAATGTTTCATCAACCATGTCCACATTGTATGTGTCGCCAGACGACATCGCAATCACGTCCATCAGTTCGTCAGTCGGCACGTCCGGGAACGGATTGTCGATTGTCAATTTGCCGAAATCGTATTGGTCGCCTTCGTCTACGGTGAATACAACCGAATAATACTGGCGATCGGGGGTAAATGTGCCGGATGTGTCCGTCACATTAAAATCAACATAGCCGTTGCGCAAATAAAACTGGCGCAACATTTGGCCGTCGTATTGGATACGGTCTTCGTCAAATGTATCAAATTGTGTCATAAAACGCCACCAGGCGTGTTCACGCGACAAAATTTCACCACGCAGGGTGCGATCGGAAAACTTTTTATTTCCTTCGAATTTAATGTCGGTTATCCAGGTGGGGTGCCCTTCGGTAATTTCATAGACAACGTTGACGCGATTATCCGACAGTTCGATTTTTTGTGGTTCTATTTTTGTGCCAAAGTAACCCTGGCGTTGATAGACCGTCAACATACGCTGAACATCGGCACCAATCGTGGCGGCGTCATAGGAAGCACGTTCGGCGGTTCGGATTTCCTTTTTTAAATCGTCGTTGGATACGGCATCATTGCCTTCGACTGTGACCATGTTAATAATCGGGGATTCGACAACGTCAATCTTTAATACATTGCCCGACATGCGGACGTTGATTTTGGAAAAATAACCACTTTCCTGTAATTTTTTCGCGATTGCGTTCGTGCGTGATTCGCCAACATTGTCGCCAATTTTCACATCTGACAAAATACGGATTGATTCCGCATCCATACGCGTGTTACCCGACACATCAATACGTGAAACAGTTGCCCCGAACGCAGCGGGGGCAACAACAGACAACAATAATGCAAACAGTGATACTTTCTTCATCATTTTATAACCCAAATACACGTGCTAAATCATTCCACATTGTTAATATAAACAGTCCCAGAATCAAAACCCAACCACACATAATGGCGATTTCCATACCGCGCCCCTGCAATTTGCGACGGGTTATCCCTTCGATAATCAAAATTAACAGGTATCCACCATCCAGCACCGGCAATGGCAACAAATTCAGCACGCCTAAATTCACAGACAACAACGCAATCAACGCCAACAAGCTGAAAAATCCAGCCGCCATCGCCAGGCCTGAATACTGGGCAATCGTGATGAATGACCCCAACTGCTTCGATGAACGTTCGCCGGTGATAATCTGCTTTAACACAACGACCAAAGTTTTCGATTCATAATATGTTTTACGCGCACCTGAATACATCGCACGAAACAGTCCCTGGGGTTTTGGGTCGGCACGACGCGCGCCGTCGGCAACCATGCCCCAACGTTCAGCCGGCGCTAATTTCACGTTTACCAATTCATCGCCACGAACAATCAGAACATCCGCGTCACGGTTTGAAGCCAATTCTTTGGCCAAGATTACTTCGCCCCAATTGCTGATTTTTTCATCGTCAATGCGGACAATTGTGTCGCCTGGTTTTACGCCGGCATTAAATGCAACGGATTCTTGGATAACCTGGCCGATGACGGGCAGTTGGGAATTGGCAACCAGGCGCGGTTGGAACATAAACAGCGATGTGTAAATTATCCACGCCAATAAAAAGTTCATAAATACGCCCGCCCCAATAATTATAAACTGTTTCCAGGCGGGGGCAGATAAATAATGACCAACCCGTTTGTCGGCGGGCAATTCGGCGTATTTTTTGCGGTTGAACATGTCTTCTTGGCCATAGATGGAAACATATCCCCCCAATGGCAGACACGCAATTTTCCACAACGTGCCACGTTTGTCGTGCCATTTTACAATCGCAGGTCCAAAACCAATGGAAAAGGTATCAACACGCACCCCGGCCCAACGCGCCGCCAAAAAGTGCCCCAGTTCATGCACAAATACAACAACCCCAAGGACGATTAGCAATGCCAAAATCGTTAATAATACATGCATGTTTATACCCTTCCTTTACAATAATACTTTATAACATTATCAACCATACCAATGGCAGTACATAAATCCAGCCATCAAATCTGTCCAGGACGCCACCGTGCCCAGGCAAAATCGTGCCAAAATCTTTGATGCCCATTTTACGTTTTAGCCAACTGGCGGTTAAATCACCGTATTGGGATAACAAAGAAACACTGATACCAATCCACATTAGTTGTGGCATAAATGTGTCCGCCCCCAACAGGCCGTACATTACACCTGCAAATGTACCACAGATAATGCCCGCAATCTGGCCCGACCAGGTTTTGCCCGATGACAGACGTTCCCACATCTTGTCCCCGCCAATCAGACGACCAAACAGCCATGCGCCAATGTCCGCCGAACAGATTATCATCAGCATTAATAAAATAATCCATGGACGCGCACCAACAACATTAATTGCCGCCAACATCACAAACAGCCAAACCAAAAATCCACCAAACGATAACCAATTCGTACGCAGGATATCGTTGGACACACGACGCAGACATAAAATGTATTCTGCAATCATTGCCAAAACAACGATAATACCCAAAATACGCACCGCAGGCAATCCAAAGTATTCACCCAGTGCCGCCAGTGCCGCGATAATCGCCATAACCGCACCGACAATGATTCTTTGTTTAGTATTTGACATCATTTACCCCTGTTTCTTTTTGCCCAGATAATTTGCTTTTTTCCCACCACCAAAACGACGATTACGTTTGGCAAATTCATCCAAAACATTTTGCCATCCGCGTTCATTCTTGACCAAATCAGGCCAATGTTCGGGAACAAATAACAATTCTGCATATGCCAATTTCCACAGCAAGAAATTAGAAATACGGTTTTCGTTGCTGGTGCGAACCATCAAATCAATCGGCAACAGGTCACCCGTATCCAGATACGTTTCAAATGTTTCCAGTGTTACAGGTTCGCCCGCCGCAATTGCCGCATTTACCGCATCTACGATTTCCTGTTGACCGCCATAGTTTACAGCGAACGCGACCGTACCGCCTGTGTTTTCGGCGGTTCTTTCTTCTAATTCATCGCACAGCGCAGCCAATTTTTCTGGCAACCTGTCGCGCGAACCAATCACACGGCAGCGAATGTTTTTTTCCAGCGCATGTTCCATATTCTTGGTCAATTCCGTATAGAACAAGTCCATAAGGAAATCAACCTCGTCTGTGGAACGATTCCAGTTTTCCGTAGAAAAACAAAAGAACGTTATCGTTGAAACACCACGTGCAAAAAACCAATCGACCAAATTTTCAAAGTTTGCAATGCCGGCCTGGTGTCCCATTAATGGTGGCAGACCACGCATTTCTGCCCAACGACGATTGCCATCACAAATAAAGGCGATATGCTGGGGCACTTTGCCAGATGTGGCAACAGCAGGCGCTGTTTTTTTCTTGAATAATTTTAACATAGTATTCCCGATTGCTTGGATTAAACAGACATAATGTCGGCTTCTTTTTCACGTGCCAGGGCGTCAACCTCGGCCCCACGTTTATCAAAGACCTTTTGAATGTCGTCTTCGAATTTACGTTGGTCGTCTTCGGAAATTTCTTTGTCGGTGACGGCACGTTTGATTTTACCCATTGCATCCTGGCGGATATTGCGCATGGAAATTTTGGCCTCTTCGGCGTATTTACCGGCAACCTTGGTCAATTCGCGGCGGCGTTCTTCGGTAAGTGGCGGCATGTTCAGGCGAATTACACCACCCGCCGTCATCGGGTTCAGCCCCAGGCCCGAATCGCGTATCGCCTTTTCAACCGCGGGGGCATTAGTAATATCCCAAACCGTTACGGATAAAGTTTGGTTGTCGGGGGTTGAAACTGTCGCAACCTGATTAACCGGCATTTCAGAGCCGTAAACCGGCACACGCACCGCGTCCAGCAAATGTACAGACGCACGCCCAGTACGCAGACCTGCGTATTCATTCTTTAAAACTTCCAGTGTTTGGGCCGTTTTCTGTTCAACCTCGGCCTTTAATAATTGATAGTCCATATAGAGTCTCCTTAAAGTACAGAAAAAGATTAGCAAATTGATTTGACATTTGGCAAGAAGAAATATAGAATATGTCGGCACATGGGGTTGTAGCTCATCCGTCTGTGCATAGCACAGCCGAGATTGGGGGCAAGTCCAAAGTATCGTGGGGTTGTAGCTCAGTTGGTAGAGCACTTGCATGGCATGCAAGGGGTCGTCGGTTCGAGTCCGATCAGCTCCACCACGAATTTTGAAAGATTCAGTATGGCGGATATAGCTCAGTTGGTTAGAGCGTTGGTTTGTGGTACCAAATGTCGCCGGTTCGAGTCCGGTTATCCGCCCCATTAATAAACGTCCCGTTTGGGGCGTTTTTTGTTGAAAAAATTTGTGTTTTATGGTATAATTCTTGCATTTAGTGGACGACATTTGGTCGTCTTTTTTATTGCCCGCATATGCGGGTGTTTTTTATGGGGGAAGAAAATGCAAACACCAAAATTTTTACAAGAACTGATATCATCGCCTGAATATGGCGATAAAAACAGCGAAACATATAAACGCGCAACCAAGTATATGAATATCCTGTATCCCGGCACAGTACAGTTTGATGCCACAGGTCGTATGATGCGCCCAGAATATGATATGACATTGGAGCAGTTTTATAATGCACAACATGAAATAGAAACGGAGTTCGAGTCTGATAAAAGCGAGGCAGAAGCAGATGTCCTGGACACATACGGTGATTACTTTGAAACAATTGGTTTTAATTTTAACATTGAAGAATATGTTGTTCCTGGCACGCCGATACCGGTCAAAGTTTTAATGCCGGGTGGCCATGTATCAAAGCGCAGTTTGGAAACTTATGCTTTGAATATTCCAGAGTTTGAAATAAAGCCCAAAATATGGATATGGCACAGCGAGCATGGCGAAAATACATGCGACGACTGCTTGGGGAATGATGGGACGGTCTATGAAAACAAAGAAGGCATACCGACGTGTCCCGTTCACCCAAACTGTCGTTGTTGGGTTGAAGAAATAGAGCTGGACAAAAATGGCAAGAAAATAGACAGCAAGGTTTATAAAGGCCAAAAGCCAGAAACACAAAAGGTAACTGATATGAAATTTGAACAAGCGTACAATAAATTACAAGAACCCGAAGGAGGCTATACAGACGGCAAAGATCAAGTTGATGATGAACCAACAAATATGGGCATAAAACAAAGCACGCTGGATAGATACGCTAACAAGCATCCAGACAAAAATTTCCCAGCAGATGTAAAATATTTAACCGCCGCACAGGCCAAAGAAATTTATAAAAACGAATATTGGGATAATACAAGAATCCCGGAAATCAAAAATGACAGAATACGTGATGCTGTTTTCGATATGAATGTAATGGGTGGCGCAGGCAAAACCGTTCAGCGTGCATTAAATTCTTTCTTGGACGCAAATTTAGTTGTTGATGGCGCAATAGGTGGTAATACAATTAAATCTATAAATGCGATTCCTGATAGCAAAGTCAATGAATTTATGGTTGCACTAAAATCTGAAAGAATAGATTATTTAAAGAGCACGCCAAACTGGGTAACAGCAAAAAACGGTTGGTTGAAAAGAGTAAATAAATACTAATTACTGTCTAATCCATACCCCTTCAAGTGTTGCTTGTATGCCACAAAAGGCGCTAAATGAATCTGCATTGATAAAATGCAGATTCATTTTATCTTCTGACTCCATTTGAAACAATATACCAACAGGGATAAAATATTCCGTATCTGTCTCTCTGTCATATTGATATTTTTTGCTGTTGTATTCTGCCTTATCTCCGCTGATTTTTATTTTACCTTCAACATCACAGATATGTAAGTCGTACCAAGATTCCAATTTAAAATCGCATGTTGTATCAACACAATCAAAAATTTCCATCACGCCACCAAAAACAGTGTCCTGGTCATTTAGATACCACTTCCCCGCCCACTTTTGGGTTGTGTTTTCACATTTTGCCGACTGATGAATCAGCATACAAGAACATAAAGTGTATATAAAAAAATGCGCGTTTTTATTCATCTATGTGTATTATATTGCTATGCTTAACAGGTGTCAATTATGAAAAAATAGATTGCACAAAGGCAATTGATATTGATTTTTTATTATCTGATTTGCCATAATGCCAGTATGAAAAAGATAAAGTACTAACTTGCTTTTTCAATTTCTACAAATATTTCGTTCGATGACCGGTACTGTTTTGTGCGTGTTTATTGTATGAAAAAACCGCCCGATGGGCGGTTTGATTAATCCAGATTTTTTAACAGGATATCTTTCATTTCGTTTGGCATCATACCAGTGGTTGAATATCCACAGTCGACATGGTGCACTTCGCCCGTGACGCCGGATGACAAATCACTGAACAGGTACATCGCCGCACCAGACACATCGTCCAGGGTCATATTACGACGCAATGGCGTTGTTTCCGCGTTCAGGCGCAGCATAGCCTTGAAGCCCCCTACCCCGCTGGACGCCAATGTCATGATTGGGCCGGCACTGATTGCATTTATGCGAATACCGTCACGTCCCAGGTCAGATGCCAGATAGCGAACACTGCTGTCCAGGGCAGATTTGGCAACCCCCATCACATTGTAATTTGGAACAGATTTTTCCCCACCAAAGTATGTCAGGGTCACGATACTGCCCCCGTTGGTCATCAGTTTGGATGCACGACGTGTTAAATCAACCAATGAATATACGGAAATATCCATTGTGTTTTTGAAATTTTCGCGCGTAGTATCGGCATAGCGACCAGTTAATTCGTTTTTGTCTGAAAATGCAATCGCGTGCAACATACCATCTAAATGTCCCCATTCGGATTCAATTTTGTTGAACAAGTCATTCATCTGGTCGTCGTTTTGGACGTTGCATTCCTGGACGAATTTGGCACCAATGGATTCCGCCAATGGGCGAACACGCTTTTCCAATGCGGGCATCGCGTATGGCATCGCAATTTCAGCCCCCATTTCATGCGCACGTTTGGCAATCGCCCACGCCATAGACCAATCGTTGGCGACGCCCGTGATTAAAATCTTTTTACCCTGTAATAACATTGTATAATTCCTTTTGTTATTCTTATTGGACAGATAAAAATATAACACCGAACGGTAATAATCGCAACAGGTAAAAATAAGTTCTAGCGTTCTTTGTTTCGTGATTTACGGTCGCAGATTGCACCAAAGTCTGACATTGACATATGCTGTTCGTTTAAAACCTTGGTAATTGTACGCAGGGACGGAAAGCGCGATTTACCAAATGCATCGCAACGCTTGCTCTTGTTAAAAGTCGTTGCGTCCAACCCACAATTTATAGCCATTCTGGATGGACTGATGTTATTTTCACTGGCGATTTCGTCAATCGCATCCCAGATATCATCATGGGTTATCATGAATGTCCCCCCTGAGTTTATTTAGTTGTTGTCACATTGCTATATTGTGTATAAAAACCCAGCGCATAGCAAGCATTTTTAATAGGTTATTTTTCTTATTTCTGCCCGGTTTTGCGTTTTGCCATTCTAGTTCTTTACCGTAAAATCGTAAAATTCGCTCATTTTATATAACACATTGTAATTTTCCAAAGAAAAAACCGCCCCGAAATGTGGCGGTATAAATTCTGGCTCGGGCAGTTGGACTCGAACCAACGACATACGGCTTAACAGCAAGTTCTTGATTTCAGGGCTTTTTTTGCGATATGTCGTGTTGGCCCAGATTCCCGCCACTTTTTGCACATATCTGTGTATGCGCCGTATAGCTGTTTTTTAGTATGTAGCAATTATGTAGCAAAAAAATTGCACCCCCGTATACCCACAAGTGTCTAAATCATACAAAAATGACGTCCGCCAAAAATGAAATTACGGAATGCGTTTGTCGGGCAATAATCATACCTTGAATGCGGGTGCCATACGGTTGATTTCTGCTTGTGGTAAACCATAGCGTCTGGCAACGGTTTGCCATATTTTGTCTCTTTTTATATCGTTTTTGGTGCTCTGGCCCGTTTTGGTAATTTATCAGCGTCCAGCATCAATCCGACTTGGTCAAAGCTTATGTCTGCAACTTCTGCCAGTCTGTCGTGCAGTCCCAATACAAACAATACCTTGGCATAAATGCCCATAGATGTTGCAGGGTCGCCTTTTTCAACCTTGGCCAGTGTTGGTCTGGTTATGCCTGCGCGTTGTATCATCATTTCTGCGGTTATGCGTCTGCGAATTCGGGCGTCTTTGATGTCTGCCCCCAGTTTTACCAATGCGCGCTTAACCGGGTTTGGATAAATTGTTGTTTTTCTCATGTCTTTTCTCTCTATAATGTAAATTATATTTTACATTACGCCAGAATAATGTAAAAGATAATTTCTGTTTTGTCAAATTCATTATACCACAAATCGCACTAAAAAGAAAGAGGTATCACATCGGATACAAAAATAAGAGGTTTATTATTGGTATTAGCCATCCTAAAAAACATGAAAAATCCCAAAATTCGATTCGGGGCAAAAGTTTGATTTTTTTGTCGAGTGCCGTCGATGAGCCGTTGTTTCAAAAACTGACAAAATATGATTTAATACTATTTAGACGTGTTTTAATGTAGTTTTGATACATTATGATACAAATTTTTTTAGTAAAAACAGGCCGTTTTTTGCTGGTTTTGCAAGACTTTTACTTTTTTATGTGCTATAAATTATATGTACAGATATAAAAAGTTGTTGTGATATCAGATTGTATAAAGCGACCTTTTTATATCCTACAAACCATATTGAAACCCAAAGGAGAATAACATGGATTACCAATTCATGAACCATGGAGGACAAGAGAGAGATACAAGACAATACGCCCTGAACAAGGAAGCGTTTAAAGACAGACTGTTTACACCAAAGCAATTAGCTGACTATCTTTGTTCGTCTGTTTCGGCATTAAGTCAATATCGTGCACTGGGGATTGGACCTGCGTACTTCAAGATCGGCAAAATGGTACGTTACCCCCTGTCTGAGGTAAATAAGTGGCTGGAACAAAAAAGAAGCGATAAAAAATAGCTGTTTCTGCTGGATATTATGTTTTTATCGTGCATTGTGTGTTTGTAATAAAGGAGTGCACACATGGCAGAACAATGGAAATGCTATACAAAGCCGTTTCGGGACACTTGGATACATCTGTTGCATTCAGATGTTAACCTGCAGGTCAGCGACGGCACCATCCCAGGATTATTCCTGCGATATTCTGCGGCAACACGCAATATTCGGTTTTTCCTGGGGTGTAAAATAGATAACAAGAAATGCAATATTTTTATAGGTCGCTACAGAGATTATTCTATCAAAGATATTCGTGACATGGCGTGGAATATGCGACATCAAATTGCCCAAGGCGAAGACCCACGCAGAAAAAGAATAGAAGAACAACTGAAAGAAAAAGAAACGCTGGGTGAACAGGTAAAAGTACTGTTCCCGCAATATATGGACAAATATTCCAAAATATACAAGAAGCCACGAACCCAGGATTCTAATTGGGGGCAATATAGATTATATTTAGCGCCTATGTTTGATAAGCTGTACATACGCCAAATAGAAGAAAAACATGTAATGGACGCCTATGCCAAGTGGGTAAAGAAAACGTCTTTCTCAACCGCGAACAAAGCGCTGTCTCTGTTCTCTAATTTCTGGGATTGGTGCGAAATGTATAAATACGTAGATCGCAATACAAACCCATGCAAGTATGTTCGCAAAGGTTCAAACAAAGTTTATAAGCCACAAATACTGGACCAAGACGGTTATCGTGCATTATCGCATGCGCTGGATGTTGGGCCCCAGGTATCTAAAATGCACCCACGGTTATTCAATGCGTTGCGGGTGCTGATGCTGACTGGGTGTCGTGCGTCTGAAATAACCGGGCTAGAGGTAGAAGAACTTGCGCTTATGCACAAGGTAATACACCTGAAAGACAGCAAGACCGGCGCTCGGGATGTAAAACTGTCTGATGCGGTTATACCATACTTGCAGGCTGCGCTGGATGAAGCAACCGCACTGGGCAGCAAATATGTATTCCCAGGTGTTGGGAACGAGCACAGACCAATAAACAACATCCGCAAGCCATTTGAATGGGCACTGTCATATGCCAAGCTGCCACATATGCGAATACACGACCTGCGACATTCGTTTATCAGTATGGGTGCAAATATCGGTGAAAATATAGCTGCCATGAAAGAAGCAGCTGGCCATTCCCGTATAACCACCACCGAAGGATATACCCACATCATGGACAGCAGCACCTATCGTGCCATCAATAACGTTGCAAATGCAATATGTGCCTAAATGGTGCATGTTGCATTTCAGTAAAATAAAATAGGTTCTGTAAAACCTCTTTTGATTGGGGGTAACGGCGACCTCGACACCTTGTTACACACGGGTTTGAAAAATTGGTTCGCAGGTTCGCACTTTGGGTGTTTTAATAGTAATTACAATATGATAAGTGCGAACCTGGTTCGCACCTAAGAACACATTTTCTTATAAATCGATTATCGTTTTTCTGGCAGACTATATTTGCGGCCTTTGTTTTGACCGGTGGCAACCAAGAAACCTTTGTTAACCAATGCGACAAACAGTTGGCGTACGCGCTGTGGCGATTTGCCTGTTATAGAAATTGCGTCCGCAGCAGTAACATAACCCATTGTACATAACTTTTCAGCCATAGCGATAAAGAACGCCCGTTCTGTTTTGTTCAGGTCGTCTATATTCAAATCGCTACATTTATCGCTAGTTATATCGCTAGTTTTTATTTCGGGATTAGCGATATTTATAACCATGTCGTCACCTTTCAGCGAATTGTTTTCGTCCAGCAACAGATTTCCAAAGAACAAGTTCAGGTATTTATAGGTCCGTTTGATACCGCGCGGTATATTTTCATAGTTGGCGCGAACCAAGGCATTGCGAAAATATTCTGCATAATCCTTGAATAATTCGTTATCAGCAGCAAAGCCTTTATTGCGCAGATACTTGATTGCAAATACGGCGATTGTGCGCGTATTGCCTTCGCGAAATGGATGAATTTGCCACAGGCCAGACACGAATTGCGCGATATGTTCAACTTGCGCACGTGTGTTAAGCGTACTGTAATCAAAACGTTCTTCGCGGTCAAAGTCGTATTCCAGTGTTGGCATAATGTCCATATGGCTGGCATAGTGCACAGTATCCCCCATCAGCACGTTTTCTGCCTTGATAATATCCTTGGTACGAACATTCCCAACCCAGTGTTCAGGCAATGCCGCATTAAACAAATACTTGTGAATAGACAGCAAAGTAGTCGGCGCAAAGGTAAAAGACGAATTGCTTAACAGTTCTGCAATACGGTTGGAAACGGTGTCGGCCTCCCAGTATTCAATACCCAGTTCGTCACCCTCTGGGGTGCGGTAATACTGGCGCAGCGACTGATGAACTTCGTCATGACTCAGCTTGCCTTCGATATTATCACGTGCCACCTGGTACAGATAACGCGATGGTGTCAACCCATCAACCTGTTGCAGGCCAATGGCGATATCCCAATTACGTGCCTTTTCTTGTTTAGATGGCTCTTGGGCTGTTTTGTATTCGCTGATAAAATCTGAAAACTTTGCCATATCTTTCATGCCTTACCCTATTGATTATATCCAAGAAATACAAAAATTCCAGTTATTTAATGGGTCTTGTGACGGGCGTTTCATATACGGGTAACGGCGACCCCGCCACCTTGCTACACACTGATAAAAAAACAAGACCGCATGCCGCACTGTCTAATTTCATAAATCAGAATTGATTTCATGTTGATTTCAATATTGATTTCATAAGTAAGGAAAGTAGTAGTAGTAAAGAAAAATAAAAGATAATAAAAATAAAAGATAAAGAAAAGGTAGTGAAAGTAGTAATGCACAAAAAATTGTTGAAAACTTACGTAAAACTGTTGATATGCTGTTAGTTGTATCTAAATACAAAAATATCCTAAAAATTCACCTTAAATGTATCGTGGTGTATCTCTATGCATAAACGCTAAAATCCGCAGAAAATAAGGACTTTACAAACCTAAAAAAACAGTGCAAGATGGTGTTGTAAAGGAAAGGATTCAGTGTGAAAGTAACTGCTGCGATTTTTAGAAATGGGGATAAAGTTCTGCTGATGCGTCGTGCGGCGGATCAGCCGTTGGCGGGCGAATGGGAATACCCCGGTGGTAAGTTTGAAGATGGCGAAGACGGCCCAACATGCCTGCACCGGGAGTTGTTTGAAGAATTGGGAATAGACGCACAAATCGGCGACCTGATTACCATCGCAAAACACACAACAGATTCTGGCAAGGTTATTGAACTTCATACATACGAAATCACATTCTACACAGGCGAAATTCAACTGCGCGTCCACGATGATATGCACTGGGTGCCAGTCCAGGACTTACCCTCCCACCCACAACTCCCCGCCGACCAAATCGTATCCAAAACCCTGCAAACCAAAGGAAAGTAAAATGAGCGACGCTTTCTACAAAAACAGTATTCATAACTTTTTGCGCCAAAGCGATGATGAAATCTTTGGTATTATCGCCGCAGGTGACAGATACGACACAGTTGCAGCACAAAAAGACGCATGGATGGAACAAATTCGCGTGTTGAAATATGCGCTGGCATACGCGCCATCTGGCAGCATTCTGTTTGAATACACTTTGCCACGCGTGGGCGGTCGCATAGACAACATCTTGCTGATAAACAATACTGTCTTTGTTTTGGAATTTAAGGTCGGCGCAGAAACATATGCCAGTGACGCAATCCGCCAGGTTCGCACATATGCATTTGATTTGCAAAACTATCACGAAGAAAGCCGTCGGTGTAAAATCGTTCCTATCTTGGTGGCAACAGGTGTGCCGGATGACTACCGCAAACACGATGTCCCAGAAGACGTAATCCTGACCGATGGTGATGAATTGCGTAATATAATTATTCGCAACACAGATACTTCGTGCACAACAATCAATATGGATAAATGGGCAAATTCCAGATATCTTCCAACGCCAACGATTATTGAGGCCGCCAAAGCCCTATATAACACTCACTCTGTCGCAGATATTGCGCAAAATACGGCAGCCGAAAACCTGACAAAAACATCAGACGCGGTTCAGCGCATAATTGAACATTCAAAACAGAATAAACAAAAATCAATCTGCTTTGTCACCGGTGTGCCTGGTGCGGGCAAAACCTTGGCTGGTCTGAACATTGTATTTGCAAATCAGAAAACAACGGGGCAAAGTTATTCGTGCTTTTTGACAGGTAATCAGCCATTGGTTTCGGTACTTAGCGAGGCTTTGGCTCTAGATGCATACAAGCAAAATGGTACGTCCAAATCTCTTACGCACAGCAAGATAAAATCTTCTATTCAGATAATTCATCACTTTCGTGATCGTTCCTTGAATGAGGCAGACGTTCCAACTGAAAATGTTGTCATATTTGACGAAGCACAGCGTGCATGGAACCAACGTATGTTATCAGACTTTATGCAAAAGAAGAAAGGGGCGATTCTTAACCGTCTAACAGATGATCAGCGTGCCCACTTCTTGGCTATGAGCGAGCCAGAGTTGTTAATTGACTATATGAACCGACACCAAGATTGGGCCGTAATTGTATGTCTTGTTGGTGGCGGTCAGGATATTAACACTGGCGAGGCCGGTATCCAGGAATGGTTTGCGTCATTAAAGCGTTCTTTCCCAGATTGGAATGTTTACGTGTCTGGCGATATAACTGCCAGTGAATACCTGGGCGACCAATCGTTTGCAGAACTGACCGATGGGCTGAAATGCGAAACGATTAAAGAGTTGCACCTGTCTGTATCGTTGCGCGCACACAGAACATCCGATGTTGCGGGCTTTGTGGATTCTTTGCTGGATAATGATGCCGCAGCCGCCGCAGAAAAATATAAACGATTGTCCGAAGTCTATCCAATTTATATGACGCGTGATTTGGCGCGTGCCAAACAATGGGTGCGTGAACAGACCGCCGGCAAGACGTTGCGTCATGGCCTGATTGCCAGTTCAAATGGTCGCAGATTGCGTGCGGACGGAATTTGGATAGAAAGTAAGTGCAAGCCGGAAAAGTGGTTCCTGGGTGAACGTGATGATATCAAGTCGTCATACTTTATGGAAGAAGCGGCCAGTGAATTTGATATCCAGGGACTGGAAATAGACTATGCGGTTGTTGGCTGGGACGCAGATTACAGATATGTTGACAGCAAATTTGAATATTATAAACCCAGTGGTTCGCGTTGGCTATCAATCAACCAAGAAGACAAGCGCCGTTATCTTAAAAACGCGTATCGTGTACTGCTGACCCGCGCCCGTGAAGGTTTTGTAATATTCGTCCCACGCGGCGACGTATCAGACGCTACCCGCCAACCAAAATTCTACGACGCCCTATGGCAATACCTAACCGCAATCGGCGTGGAGGAGTTGTAAAACATGACAATGCAAACAGAAAAAAAAGACCGGCAGTTTTTATCAAGAAGGGATGGTTTGTATTTTGGTGCTTGGCATGCCCTCCCATCGCCTTTTTATATGTAATTTTCGCCGATAGCACAGAGGTGTAATAAGTGAATATTGAGAAATCTAAAGGCCTTACAGAATCAGAGCATCGTTTAGTCAAATTGGGTGAAAGGGTTTTTATGGGGCTTTGGAGTTACCCAAACCCGCAGGTTGAAACTTCGTCCGGATTTAAAGAATTGTGTGACTTGTTAGTCATTTGTGGTGATAATGTTTTAATATTTTCGGACAAAAACATTAAGTACAACGAAGAAATCAAACCGTTTGTGGCTTGGCAACGCTGGGAACGCAAGGCAATTATAGAATCTATTAAACAATTACATCATGCAGAAAATATAATTCGAGACCACCCAGAGAAAGTCTGGTTAAACCCTAAACAAAAATTGCCTGTTAACATACCAGATAAAAAACAAATTAAAATACATTTAATTTGTGTTGCTAATGGGGCTACAGAGGCGTGTAAAAACTTCTTTGGAGGGAAGCGTCGCGGAAGTTTGAGTTTTTCAAATGTTAATGAAGAAAAAACGATAGATTATCAGAAGTTTATCAGCGTGTCACAAGAAGATCAAGATGAATATTTATTAGATCATTTATTCTCAACGTATGATTATGATAAGACAAAAACATTTGTTCATGTGTTTGATGATTATTCATTACCATTTGTTTTAAACGAATTAGATACATTAACTGATTTTGTAAGATATTTAAATGAAAAAGAAAAACTAATCAGAACTAGGTATACTAGTTATGCAGGAGAGGAAGATCTATTATATCAATATATTCATAATTTTGATCAAGAACGTAAATGCCACGTTTTTTTATCAAAGGAAGAAATAGGGACCGGAAGTTCAGAATACCATGTGCCAGAGTGTGACTGGGAGAGCTTTAAGAAAAGCTCTAAGTATTTGTCGCGCAATAGAGCTAATAAACCAAGTTATTTTTGGGATCGTTTAGTAGAAGAAAGTGCTGTTTGTGCACTTGATGGTTCCATGAAAATAATCAGCAAAACCAGCACTGATAGTGAGGATGTTGTTTTGCGATATATGGCAACGGAAGATAGATTATCTAGACGAGTTTTGTCTAAGTCGATTTTTAATGCTATAAAAAAGTGCGGTCCTGACCAAGTTTGTGTAACTGTTTTTTTATCGAACACTACAGCAGATTTGTTGTACCTTTTTTTACAGGTAGATACAGCGCGCGCTACTTCGTATACAGAATATATATATCGCAGAAGAGATCTTTTAGGTCTCTATATAAATTTTGCTAAGGCCAAATGTGTTGCCGAAAATAAAAATATAAATAAAATTATCGGTATAGCAATAGAACCCCCGAAATATAGAAAAGTTACAAGTTCGGATTTAGTGTTGGTGAATTTTAGAGGATGGCCCAAACAAGAACAAGATTTCTGGAATGCAGAGAGAATCAAACAAGGTGTGTTAATACAACCAATCGGTAAATGGTTTCAAAATATGGAAGCAGAGTGGCCTGATGGTGTTAGGACTATAAAAATAGGCGTTAATGACAAATGCCCTTGTGGCAGCGGCAAAAAATATAAGAAATGTTGCGGAAGCGTGTTAAACGCAAATCGATGATTATTGTGCCGCTATAATTTTAACATAAGCAGAATACCCCTTAATGTTATTTATTTCAGATATGACATGATTTAATGTGATCTTACTAAAAAATGGGAGATTTTGTGCTTTTTCAGGGTTTTTGTCGCTCAATATCACAAGAATAATATTATAGTTATCTTTTTCGATAAATTGAAAATGATCATTGTTGCTCTTCATTTTATCGACTACAGCTTGTTTAAATTCTGATGATTGTTTAAAAAGTGTGGCTGAAACATAGGCCTGATTAAACAAATGGCTTAATACGGAAGAGCCTGCATATTTTTTTACATGTATTATATTACCGTTATCGTGATCAAATACGTCACAAAATTCAATTTGGCTGTGTCCACCGCCATATACTATATTTTGCGCATCCATATATAAAGAACCAGGTATGTTATCGTTTAATTGCGCGTTAAAGTCTTTTTCTTTCTGATTCGGAGAGTATACACCCCATGCTAAATCAGGTACCTTCGTTTCCAATATGCTACGAAATTTATTGTCTGTTTCACGCTGAAAATCAGCATTTATCTGATACCAATTAGAATTGATGAACATGTAAACGTTGCCATTGAAATTTATTTCCGCATATAAACATTCAAGAGCAGACCATTCGTATAGTATATCGTCATTCAAAGCACTTAATGCGTGAACTTTTATGTGCTTTAATTTATCTACAGTTAAATCTTCACCCAAATCTAAAAGGTCGATATCATCTTTCAAATCTTTTTTGTTTTTATAATAGAAACCTCGTATATCTTCCCATTTTATAATTTCTGGAACAGCAAGCCATACCTTATCAGTTACATCTGCAGGTTTGTTCAAAAGTTTATCCAATTCACAATTTAATTGAACAAACAGCGGTTCTTGTGCAGAAATCCTGTTTATGTTATCTATCCATCCAAACCCTTTATTTTTATAGTCCTCTTTTGTATAGGCTATATAAGCAGTTTCTAAAAAATGATCCACTGTGTCAGCATCGAATTTAACATTTACAGAAAGAGAGTCTTTCCCAGTAACGTTAGTCCCAAACGTATTATATAATTCCGGTTCGGTTTGTTTGTTTATGCCACCGGTTATTCCTGTTAATATATCTGCTTCATAATCAATGCCAAAATCTTTTAGATCACCTAATTTAGTTATTTGTTCAGATTTATGCTTGGGAACACTTGATATGTTTTGGGTGTCTATTTTTTTTAGGTTTTTATTATTAACAATATTAAGAACTATTTTTAAACCAAAATTTGGCACTATAGCGGATTTTTTTAATAAGTATAAACCATTACCAAAAGCCAGAGCAAACGAATGTGTTTGTCCCATAATATTAAGCTTTTTTATAAATACCGCTTGTGATGAAGCGGATTTAAACGTGTCTGCTATAATAGCCTCATTCTTAAAAAAATTGGACACCCAAGCAGGTATGTTTATCGGCCTTTTTGTGTAATAAAGGGTGCCGCCACATAATTCACAATACAAACATTTGTTCTTTAAAACCTCTGTTTCTATATCTAAACCGTCTTTGATAAAATATACATTTATTTTGTTTGTTTTTGTCATACGTGCCCTTTTGCTACATTATAGTAAAAAAAAAGGAAACATCAACAAGATAAAAGAAAAAAATAGCATGTGCTAAATATTATAAAATGACCATTTGTTCTCTTGACTTAGATGGTGGTTTTGTTCTAAATTTCTAACTGAAAGGAAGAAAGTGTGAGCGGGTATAAAACCTCTAAGATAAATAACCGGCGTTATTTAGGTAATAAGTATAAATTATTGCCCTTTATTGTCGATGTTGTTGAAAAGGAGTGTCGTAATATCAAAGTGATAGCCGATATTTTTGCTGGTACAGGCGCTGTGTCTTCCGCTTTTGATAAAAGCATGGTTATCATTACAAATGATTTGATGTACAGTAATTATATTTGCAATTACGCCTGGTTTGGTGCGGAAACATATGATCAACAAAAAATTATTGATCTTGTGGTTAAATATAACTCATTAGGATCTTGTCGTGATAATTATATGACAAGAAATTTTGCAGACACCTATTTTAGCAAGAAAGATTGTTCCAAAATTGGCTATATAAGAAACGACATAGAACAGTTGTTCAAAAAGAAACAAATAAACGCCAGAGAAAGAGCGATTCTAATAACCTCGTTGTTGTATGCTATGGATAAAATAGCACAAACCTGTGGACATTATGACGCTTATCGCAAGGGTTGTAATTATGAAAATGAACTGGAATTGTATGTGCCACTGGCTCCGGTTGATAACAACCCCAAAAACAAATGTTTTAACACAGATGCAAATTTGCTTGTCAGAGAAATAGAAGCCGATCTGGTCTATATTGATCCTCCATATAATTCTAGACAATATTGCGATGCGTACCATTTGTTGGAAAATGTAGCTCGTTGGGAAAAGCCAGAGGTGCATGGTGTGGCGAAAAAGATGGATCGCAGTAAATTAAAAAGCGAATATTGCACAAATAAAGCAACAGATGCATTTGCAGATTTGATCAGTAATATCAAGGCAAAATATATTATGTTGTCTTATAATAACATGTCGCAAAAGGGTAATGACAGATCTAATGCCAAGATTTCTGACGAAGATATACTGCGTATACTGAGAGGCAAAGGCAAGGTAAAGGTGTTTTCTCAGCAGTACAAGGCTTTTACAACGGGTAAGTCAGATATAGCAGACAATGAGGAGAGATTGTTTTTGTGCGAATGTTCGGGAGGTGTAGAGTAAATCATGGCATTTGTACAATCTCCTCTTAATTATACGGGCGGAAAAGCCAAATTGTTGCCACAGATATTGCCATTGTTCCCCAAGCAAATAAACACATTTGTAGATTTGTTTTGTGGTGGATGTAATGTTGGGGTTAATGCCGTAGCATCTAAAGTAATATATAACGATTTAGATAGAAATTTGATTTATCTATATCATACATTAAAAAATCTGGACAAACAGGCTGTTTTCAACTGGGTATACGAAATAATAGATAAGTATGGTTTGTCTCTTGTTAGTCTACATGGTTATGAGCACTATGGTTGTGATAGTAGTTCAGGACTAGGAGATTATAACAGAGAAAAATTTCTAAAATTACGAGAAGATTTTAACACAAAATTAGCTAAAGACTATTATTACTATGTGGTTCTATATGTATTGATTGTATATGCCTTTAACAACCAGATACGATTTAATGCCAATCAGCATTTTAATTTACCAGTAGGTAAGCGTGACTTTAACTCAAAAATGGCAGAGAAATTATCTTCGTTTATAGACAAACTGCATGAGCAAGATTGTGAATTTACCTGTCGGGATTTTAGAGAATTTGATATAGAAAGTTTGAGTGTTGATGATTTTGTGTATGTGGACCCTCCTTATTTGATTACGTGTGCTACATATAATGAACAAGGCGGTTGGGACTTGAAAGCCGAGCAGGATTTGCTAAACTTTTTAGACAAACTAAATGCAAAGGGAATAAAATTTGCGTTATCTAACGTATTGCGCAGTAAAGGCAAAGAAAATAAGCTGTTGATTCAGTGGTTGGAAAATAATTCAAATAAATATAAGGCAATCAGATTGAATTATAACTATGCCAATTCTAGCTATCACACAAAAGACAGAACTAAATCTAGTGAAGAAGTGCTAATTATTAACTATTAGGGGTATGAATATGGAGTTTTCTTATAAGAGCTTTTGTTGGTGTTTGGGAACAACAAGTTTCAGAACAAAGAATTTTAATAAGACGATAGAAACACAGTTGGGGTTACTGGATTCTTTTTGGAACTTACCTGAGAACAATACCGATAGTTGGCAGGGAAATGATATTTTGCAAACCAGATATTATGATTATATGAAAAATAATAATTTTGTGTATGGTGAAGCTAAAAATAAACCCAAAGACGCTAGAGAAAAAACATCAGGACTGGTTGATTTTGGGTTAGTTATGCCAGATAGAAAATTGTCTAAAGTTGGGAAGCAGCTATTGCAAATGAGTCGTAAGAATGATTTTGTGTCAGATAACTTTTTCAATATACCAAAAGACAGTTTTTTATTTGCCAAGCAATTGCTCAAAACTTCGGTAGATGTTGATTCTGAATTCGTACGTCCATTCATTATTTTAATTTATGCGCTGGAACACTTAGAGTATATCACATTTGAAGAATTTATGTATTTATTGCCACTGTGTACAAATTCACAAAATACAGAAGAAATTATTGATAAAATCAAGCAATTTAGAACGGGGGCAGTTTCTATAGACGATATTATCTTTAATAGAATAATAAATATGGACAACTATAAAGCAGCACTACAATATTTTTTAGATTCAGATGTCACAGAAGATATTATTTGTACTGTTGGAATAAATAGAAAGAGCAGATCGTATGACAAAGCATATTATCCATTGTATGTTGCCTTAAAGTCTATATATTTGGATAATAAATATGATAGTATACCTGAGTTATTAGAAGCGGTAAAAGGTTTATCAAGTGGCATAAGTGGTCGATGGAAGAAGATATTATTTTCCACGCCGCTTGAAAGAAATATACGCAAACTAGGTAAAGAAGCTTTAAATGCAACTATTTTTGATAACATAACTAGCGAGGAGGATTTTAAAAGAGTTTTCTTCAGATTATTGCAAACAAACAAAGCAAAAGCCACTTTGTCTGATTATTTTGATTTAAACAGAAGATATTTTAAGACGTCAGATTTGGTTCTGTTTCAAGAAAATAAAGTTGAATTAGATACTATTCCAAAATATTTTTTTGCTCCGATTGTGAATTGCTTATATCAAGATGCTTTTGTTGAGAGTAATAGTTTGTTTGACGATATTTCATTAGAAGAAATTTCACCTTGTCTGGAGTTAAATAAAGAAGATTTACTGGCAAGATTAAGCAAACGGTTCGGTGTTTCTGTAAAAACATTAGAAGAAGCTAATCAAATTGTTGAAGACGAACGTTATAAACGTTTACAACAATTGATTGATGACAAGTTTACAGATGAAAAGATTTTAGCATTGTTAGACATGTTTCAATGTAGAGCAGATCAAGCAATACAAGAACAAGTAACGGATAATGCAGATATACCCACTATTTTTGAGTATGTACTGGGGATATTGTGGTATAAGATAAGCGAAAGACAAGGTAAGGTTCTGGATTATATGAAATTGTCTTTAGGGGCCGATTTGCTACCTAAAACTCATGCGGCAGGTGGTGAAGCTGATATTGTATACGAGTATTCTGGGAGCGACGATTATCCAGAACACTCTTTGCTCTTGGAGGCAACTTTAGCAGACAATACAAATCAGCGCAGAATGGAAATGGAACCTGTTTCAAGACATTTAGGACAACATTTATTACGCTCTAAAAATATGGACTCATACTGTATATTTGCAACAAATTATTTGCACCCAAATGTTGTATCTGATTTCAGATCAAGGAAAAATGTGCCATATTATGATCAACAAGATGATACCAAATGTGTAGAATCAATGAAAATCATACCGTTAAGCACAGATGATTTAAAAGCAATTATTCGCACAGGTAGAAAATATAGAGACTTATACCGGATCTTCGATAATGCGTATAAGGATGAAACGCAGGTAAGACCGCTAGAATGGCGTAAACAGATGATAGAGAATATTTTGTCTGAATGATTTTCGTTTATTTCTATCTTGTTGATATTGGTTCACAGTACGTCTGAATAAATTTAAATGGTGTTTAATAGATATTGTGATATAATTCTTGAAAAAAGAGGAAAATTATGTCCATCCCAAGTTATCAAGATTTTATGAACCCTGTATTGCAAGTGTATGCAAAATCGGGCGATATTATGAAACGTACAGATGTAATTGACGCTGTTGTGAATATATTGAACTTAACACCAGAAGATATAGATAAAACATTGAAGTCCGGCGAGCCGATTGTGTCTAGTCGTGTGTATTGGGCTGCATATTTTATGTTTCGTGCGGGGCTTTTAGAACGTGTAAAACGTGGTAGTTATAAAATTACAGATGAAGGCAAAAGAGTCGCCTCTTCAGGTGATAGAGTAGACGACGCATATTTAATGAAGTATCCAGATTTTGTAAACTTTATGAACACATCAAATACAGGTAAAAAAACAAAAGCTCAATCTGCACCAAATACACCTGATTCCACTTGTCAAACGCCGATAGATCCAGAAGAAATGCTGGAAAGTGCAATTAACGACCTAAATTCTGTATTAGAAGATGATATTTTATCAAATTTAAAGACTGTTGACCCAAGACGCTTTGAGACAATAGTAGTAGATTTAATGGAGGCTATGGATTATGGCGTGGGTACACCAACTAGATATGTTGCGGATGGAGGCATTGATGGAATTATAGATGAAGATGAGCTGGGGCTGTCCAAGATATACCTACAGGCCAAACGTTATACAGATTCCAAAGTTAATGAAAAAGAAATGCGCGATTTTGTGGGCGCTCTGGCAACAAATAATGTAAACAAGGGCGTGTTTATAACGACTTCTGATTTTTCAGAAAAGGCGGAAAAAGCTGCAAAAGGCGCACATGGCTATACAATTGTTTTAATAAATGGGGCCAAACTGGCGCAGTTAATGCGCGAACACGGTTTGGGTGCCAAACCGAAGAAAAATTACGACGTAAAAGAGTTTGACGCGTCGTATTTTGAGATTGTGTAACTAACAATGCCCCGGTTGGGGCATTTTTCTTGCACGTTCCTGTCTATTTCACTAGCTATTCCATTTTTTGTTGGCATTGTTGTGTTGAAAAAGCAAGAGGCACAACATGACAACTATAAACAAGCAATACGGATTTTATGGTGCGCTGGCGGCACATTATGGCAGCCCAGACCACCGAAACGCAATCTGGGACGTGACGGTTAAACGCCTGGGGCAAATTCACCCCGAAAAGTCCGCCGATGAAATACTGGAATTTCTGAACGGGCGCGCCGGACGACACCTGGCCGATGAAATATTCGACGGCACCGGCACCCTGAGTTATGGGGTGGCGATGTTGCGCGTGGCAATGCTGAACAAACTAAAAATAGCCAAGTGGTGGGCGTATCACGCCGGCACAATGCCACGCCCCATCACAGTAGACAGGCGCATGCTGTACCGGTCCGCAATCAAGAACGAAATGCGCCACCGCCGCATCCGCAAATTGGTGGAGAGCGCACTGGCCTGTACCCAGGACGACGTATGGCAGACCCCAGAAATGTGGTTGAAATCAGACCTGACGGGGCTGGACGAACTGGAATTGATGTGGACACAGATTCAGCAAGAGCTTAAAACCAAAGGCGCTGCACATGGAAACGATTGAAGCGCTGGAACGGAAACTGCACGTCGCCCGGCGGGGTGTACCGGGGGCGAAGTACCAAACAGGCCTGGTCATTGACCTGAACGGACCGGCGGGCAATATATTCTATCTTATGGGAGTGTGTAATCGCCTGGTGCGTGAACTTGGGTTGTCGGCACAACTAAAACGCGAGTATGAAACAGAAATCAATTCTGCGAACGACTATCAATCCCGCCTGAGCATCATGCAAAAATGGTTTGGCATTGTGTTTGTGGAGTAAATATTCGTAATAATAAATTAAAAATAATTGTGAGAGATTACATAGGCAGTTCAAGCTGTTCACGTAATACGTATGTTCCGCGTCTGTGTGATGACAGAACTGCACCAGAATCCTTGCTCATGCTGTAAAGCTTAAGGGTTATTTGACGTTTCGTTTTAGGAGTCACTCCCGGCTTGGTTTCGTAAACACCATCTGCATTTTTAGTAGCAGAAAACATTCTATAATGCGCAACCAGTACCTCATTTATCGTGAGCGGCCTGTTTGCAATATTAAACAGTCTAATAATTTCTTCTGCAAATTGATCAATACCCAATTCCGTTTGGATCACTTCAGGAACGTCATCAATTTTTGAAATATCAAAAATATCGTCCATGTCTAGCACCTCTTTGTTTTTAGTATTGCAAACAATTCGCTGTTGTCAAGCGTTTAAAAGTATGTTCATTGTCTTTTATTAAATTTTATTGAATGTATACAGTTTGTCTTGACATTGCGTATTTCTGCGGTATGCTGTATCCATACTCGAATCGGCGAATTGCCGAAACGAAAAAAAATCTGTCGCGCCAACGACAGATTTGGGATATCCAATATAATCGGACACCACTTGACAAGTCTGATTATATCAAATTCCCACAAAGTGGTCAATCAGTTTGTTAATTGATATGGCTGAATGTTTGAAGAAACGAAGAAAAGGAATTAGATATGGCAGAAACAAAAATAACATTTTTTGACGTGGGACACGGTTCCTGCACACATATACAAACCCCAAATGGAAAAAATATTTTGGTTGATATAGGCGGTAGTGACGATTTCTCGCCAGCTTACCATCTGGTAAACATCGGTCAAATCAGCCAGTTGGATGCGTTGGTTATCACACATCCACATGAAGATCACTATCACGATATTATGAATCTTGAAAGGTATGGAATAAGCCCCAGGGTCTTAAGCAGGGCAAAATCTGCATTCCCGATAGATCGTACCAAATTTGATGTAAAAGATCGTACTAGAGTTGATTATATAAACGCAATGAACAGCAGTTATACAAAAGCCGTTCCACCAGAGGAAGATCCTTTTTCAGAATATGTCAATGGTGGGCTTAAATGGCAGGCGTTTAGCCCAGATAAAAACGACCAAGATCTAGAAGACCCAAACACTTTCTCTAAAGTTTATGTTTTAAGTTTTGGGGAATGTAAAGTCGTGCTTACTGGTGATAACAACAAAGAAATCTTGGTAAAGATGATGACGAATCCAGAATTTGTGGCCGCAGTAAAAAACGCTGATTTTTTATTAGCGCCACATCATGGTCGTACAACAGATTTTTGTCCCGAATTTTTCGCTGTGGTTAATCCGCGCGCAACGATTATATCTGATAAACGTTGCGAGCACGATAGTCAACTTGGATCTTCATGCGCTTATAATAATGGACGCGGAATATGGCTTAACGGTGAATCCAGACATGTGTTAACGACCAGAAAAGACGGCAACATTGTTTTACGCATTGATCAGTTTGGGAATTACTCATTTGATTCTTGGCATCATGCCGCATAAGTGGGGGTGGTCATGAACAAGATTCCTTTTTATCATTTGATAAACATGTTGTTTATTGGTCTGGTTTCTTTAATTGGGCTTGTGTTAATCGATCCTTTGTTCTTTGGCGCACAGTGGCGACTGCTACAAGGGGTAATAAATAGCCCAACTACGGAAACAGTGTGTTTTATTGCATTGGCTTATTTTGTAGGACTGGTTATGAACCGTATGGCATCCGTATTCCTGGAAGAAATTCTAATGACGGACGTGCCCCCAGAACGCAGAACTTGGGTGTCGCGTAAAATCAAGATCCAATGGCATGATTATAAAGAATATGTTTCTGCTGAAAAAGAAGACGTGTTTTTAAAAACATTGAGTCGTGAATACGCACTGTCTCGTAATGTGTTGATGGCATCAATTGTTTTGATGATTTTTGCCTTGGCAGTTGGAAATAGTGTTGTTGGAATTACTTGTTTGGCGATTTCGTTCGTGTTCTACCTTTCCGTCAGGAAACACGCAAAGAAATTATCTGAGCGGATAAATATCGCCCTGCATAACTAAATATCCGCCCTGTGTGGGCGGGTTATTTTTTATATGCGTTCCACAAAACTTCAAACCGTTTACTGTACTCTTGCGCTGGGTGGGTCAGGAAGATGCAGTTTTCGCTGTTATACTTGGTGGCGGCGGTGGTCCAGTTATAAGAGCCGGTCACCATGCGCCGATTATCAAAGACGGCGAATTTATTATGCTCAATCTTGTGCCGGCGGTTGATGCGGACGGGTATGCCGGCGGTGACCAGTTCATCAATCATGGACGATTTATGCCCAGCCATAGTTCGGTCTGTGACAATTCGCACCCTTGCGCCCCGACGGTGGGCGGCAATAATGGCGTTCGCAATTTTTGGATTGGTTATGGAATATACGGCAATGTCAATTGTTGTGGCCCGACCCAGCTCGGCGATTATGCGGTCTTCGCATTCGGTGCCGGGGGTGAAATATGATTCTATGTGTACGGGTGCGCTGGGTGGGGTGACCGTCCGTGTGGGCAATTGCGCCCCAACGCCAACCCCAATGGCAAACGCAATTCCAATAACAAAAGTCCATTGTCTGACAAACATACAACCCCAAACAAAAGACCACTCAAACAAGAGTGGTCGGGAGTTGATCAGTTCACATACAGAACCCCATTGCCTTTGGGACAAGCCCTGTTGTATAGCAACGGCATCCCGACCGGAGTCGGGACATTAGAAGTTGTGGTATGTGGGTGATCAAACCCGTTCTCACTTTTAATGTCGCTTGTGCAATTACTTGCACACACATATTCTACACCATTTCCCACAAAAATCAAGGGGCGTGTTGCGGGGGGTAAAACGCCATTTTTGCAATATGTTCAAAATATGTAGATTTTTTATGGGTTGTGAAATGGTAAGTTATTCATCGGACTGCGGACAGGTTGCGGATCCTGTGTAGCTGCTGTGTAGCCAAGGGGTTAAATAGTGTTGTTTTTGGGTGGATTGTGGTGTGCCTAAATCCAAAAGTGTTAACAAAGAAAAACGTCGCAAAATCAACGATTTTGCGACGGAATTCGTGGCTCGGGCAGTTGGACTCGAACCAACGACATACGGATTAACAGTCCGTTGTTCTACCGACTGAACTATGCCCGAATAGCGTTGCATATAATATACCTTATTAAATCCTATTTCAAGTATTTTTTTATGTTTTTGAAAAATATTGTATATGTATTGAAAAACTGCGATTTTGTGCTAAGTTCACAACAGAATTAAAGCATAAAAGGTAATGAAAATGTCATTTACACAGGAAAAAGGTCTGAACATTGGCGAGAATTTCAAAAACCAGCAAATAGTATTTCCGCATATTACACCCGTTCAAAAAACGACCAATTGTGGTGGTTGTGATAAAAAATGCGAAATAGGAACCGTCATCGTTTGCGATGCTATTTATCCAACGATTTGTGGGGAACGTGTATTGTATTTCAAGTCTCAGGCTGGCGTACAATATCCATTAACGGGTCTGTATGTACACGAATTTAAGTCACCCACATTAGCACGAATTAGGATACTGCAGTTCGGACAAGAGCTGACCAGTCTGTGCGACCATTATAAAACACGATAAAGGAAAATCAAAATGCCTGTACCGAATCCATGGCCTGCATTTTGGGCGGCAAAAAAAATGAATGAAGAACGTCACAAATACGATGCTTATGACAGGTATGAACTTGATGAAAGTCCTGTTCCCCAGGCTTTAGTTGCTGCGAGTGCGATTTTGCTTTTGTCAGCATATATTGGGGGGATGGGTTATGTGCTTTACAAATGTTTCGCCCCAGAAAAAACAGACAAGGCAAAAAAGACAGAATATGTGGCACCAACAAGTCCTCTGGGCAGACAGTTTGAATTCCAGATGGAGTGGGCTGTAAAATCTCCAAACTCATTCTATGAGTACATTGATAGAAATCCGGATGAAAATATCCGCAAAATTACCAAACTGCGTGAGCCTTGCAAAACAAGATAAAAGGAATCAAAATGTCATTTACACAGATGCCAGCAGAACAACCGCCTATAAAAATGTCAGTCGGGGATATGTATTCTATTGCGGAATCCGTGCTAAGCAACAGTGAATGTCCTGTTTTTATAGAAAACATGGGAACAGAAAACAAGACAAAATGGCAAATAATCATTGCTTATGTATCAGAGGTGGGACGTTGTGGCAAGGCAAGAATGACTGTCGAAGCCCAACACAACCCGTCCGGCAAAGGAAAAATTGACCTGTTTCATAATGACAAACATATAGCCACCGCAACAACCAGACTAAATGTCGGACATGCGATTTGTCCGTCAAAACGCAGTCCAGCGGACGTGTTTGTGCCTCTGTTATCTTCTCACTTTTTTATGCTGATTGACAAGATACAATTACGACTGAACAAGAAACTGGAATTGCGTAATAATACAAATTATCTTATAGACACGTTTGAAAGTTATACAGACAAGCACAAGGGTAATCGTTGTTATGGATGCCCCAAGAATTGCAAGCTGGGATTTGTATATAGTGGGGATTATATCTATCCAACAATTGACGGCGAGCAAATAACGGAGTTCAAAGGTGCAAGTGGCAACATGGTGAAAACTGGCCGTCATAAATCATTTCGGTTTCACAAAGATGGCACAGAATGGTTTACAGACGAACGGCTGATAGACAAGGCACGTGATGTCGCAAAAAACTGCTATTACTATAAACAAAGATAGAAACAACAAACGACCATACCGCCCAAATCGGGCGGTTTTTTGCACGACGGACGGGGTGGTGGTGGAACAAGTGCTGGTGTACCGTACGGGTGATTATTCTTGGTCCAGAAACATTTGAACAATTTCTGCGAATTGGATTGGCGTGGTGTTGGTTTTGTGTAAAACCTTGGCCAGGGTTGCGGTGCTGATCCATCGTGGCTGGCCATAGGACGTTTGGCGTTTGCTGGGGTTAAAAATTGTCGCGTCCAGACCACACATTTTGGCAAGACCAGAACATGTTGTGTTATTAATTTGTGCGATATAGCATATTGATTGCCAAATTGCGTTATGATATTTCATTGGTTTATTCCCCTGTATGTAAAAATATATATGATATTTATTTTGACATAAATATAAAAAAATATCGAACAATACAACCACAGGTTGTTTTGAGTCCTGACATACCGGGAACACACCCCGGATTCGAATTTATAAAAATGAATCGGATGCAAGATAAAAAACAATTCCCCGGAACGGATAATAATTTGACTTTTGTTTGGACAGAACTATAATATTGTCAACAAAAGGATTTAAAAATGGCAGATTTAGAAGACTTTATGACGCCCGCGGAACACGCGCAACAAATTGAACAGACAATGGCGGAAATGGCCGATGATTTGATGGTTGCGGCACGGATTGAACCACGCCGCCGCGAAAGATTGGTTGGTGGCGGTTCGCATGGCATAGGTATGATGGTGCGGTTAAAGGATAAACCGCGCATTGACTTTAAACTGGAAATATTTCCAAACGAAATCGAAGAACCACACTTCAAGGTCGTTTATAAAAACACATCGTGCCGGTTCAAGATTATTGACTGTATGCCAATGAAGGCCGAGGCCGAACGTGGTATTCCCCGCCCAATCAGCAAAATTATGAAGGAAATTCAGACCGCATGGTCAAATAACTATGATGATTTGGTTAAGGTTTGGAACAAAACACGCCCCAGCGACCGGGTGTTGATGCATCAAAAGATAAAATAAAAATCCCCGGCGTGCCGGGGATTTTGTCCAATATATGTTAGTTTTATTTTTTGTTTTTAAGTTCCAATTAATTAGAACTGAACATTCAGGCGAACACCCATTTCAGCCTTGACATCTGTGCCATTCTGGGACTGGGTATTTGCATCGTCGAATGTATATTCGCCATAGACGGCAACCTGCATAGCATCTGTCATTTGATATGCGGCAGACAGGCTGATGATATATTCATCAAAACCGTCGTTCATGTCGGAAACAACCGCCATCAGACCATCAACGATTTGCTGCTGCGCACCGGCTGCAGTCTGGGTAACAATACCTGGATTTGCAGTAATCGCAGCCATGGCTGCACTTTGATCCATACCTTGGCCCATCAGGGTTTGGATTGCCAAGCCCTGGGCAACCGCTGTTGGCATTTCGCCCAAACCAGACGCCAGACCTTCGACACCGTTATCGGCATGGTGTTTGAATGTAAAGCCAGCACCAAACGACCAACGATCATCCAACTGATAAAATGCCTTTAACCCGGCATTAACTTCGGTTGTAGATTTCAAATCAACTGAAATTTCTTTGTCGAAACCCAACTGGGTCATTGGCATACCCATAACAGAGTATTTGGTTACATCAATGCTGTTGTTGTCGTTGCCGAATGTGCGCAGGACTTCTACGAATGCAGCAGTGCTGAATTTAGACCATGTCTTGCCCACCTGAGTTCCAACGTGGAATCCCCAGCGACCATTTGAATAGTTATCATATGTGAAACCATTTGCCGCATATGAACCAGACATTTCACTGATTCCGCCCAACTGTGCGTCGGCATACAAATCCCACACCCAACCATCGTCCGTGTTAATGGCACGGTATTTTAACCCAGCGCGCCCCAGGTGCATACCCTTGCGATCAATGTCGCCGTCGTGGGTATAACCGAATTTTGCGTACGCTTCCAGGTTGTCCAAGATACCGTATCCCAATTCTTCGTGAACACGCCAGATTGGAAATTCTGTTGCGCCATCATGATTCTTTCTAACATGTGCGTCTGAATCATCTGCGATTTTGTACATAACACCCGCAGATGTTTTGGAATACACACTGCCCTGCTTTGGCATATACAGTGGGTTTTCCAGATTGGCCGCAATCGCAGGTGCCGCGAATATCGACAATGCAACTGCTGCACTGATAGTTTTTTTCATCTGTTTAACTCCTTAGTTCTCGATGAAATGCCACACCCCCATTATTGGCAAGATGTGGGTTCATATCCACACCGCCCATTATTGGCAACAGCATGTTTTTGTGATATGAACATCCGTATTGTTGCATCAGATTAGGACAGATGTCAAAAAATAAATTTTCTTGACATGGGGGACTTGAAAAGTTATGACGGGCGACCTATATAAAATTGCTGTGGGGGAACCGCAGTACTTTAATCAAGGGGTTCTATCATGAATACACAAATGAATATCGCTGAAAATCAAGAAAAGTTTATTATCCAAATCGACCCACAAATCGCAAAAATTGTGTCGCCGGTTGACCGCAAAGAATTAGCGGTGGCGTATTTACAAATGTTTTCAGGGTTCGCATGGCGAAATTGGACAAATAAATATTCACTGGGGCGCGCATGGCAGACCGCGTTGGCGCAATGTGCGGCATTCACAGATACAAAAAACGATAAAAATCCGGCGGCAAAATATCTGAAAAATGTGTACGAGGCACATAAAAAATACTGGTCCCGTGTTATTATGACGCACAGTGGGCGCGACAATACAATTAACCCAAATGACCAAGACATCAAAAAATTACGCGCGCATGGCGAACGTATGATTCGCGAAGCGATGGATAAAATTAACCTGATATTGGCACGATATAACGAACGTGGCGAAAAATTGGTTGGGCAACAAAAACAAGCACAGGCGCAACATCATGCGGCACAACCACAGGTGGGCGCAATGGCGCAACAAAACACACCGCAACAGGCGGATATGATGGCCCAGGCAACAAAATCGGTTGCCCAGCCCACTGCGCAATCGGGGGCGTTTGCGATGATGCGCGATACTGTTAAACGGCCAAATGCCGCAATCGTCGATAAACCGGTCGAAGTGCCGATGGCGAAACCCGCCGAACAACAAATGGAAAAACAACAGCCGACCGTGGCAAAGCCTGCGCAAATGCCAATTGACGTTCAAAAGCAGACCCCACAGACAGTTGTTCAGCATGCACCAAAATCGGTGGCACAGCGCGTAAAACCATCGGGGGCGTTGCCGGTCACCCAGGATAAGGCTAAACAGCAAAATGTTGTTAAGACAGAAACCAAGGCAGAAGAATTTGCCAAGGCGGAAAAACGCGTGGAAATCAGTGCAGAACAGCGCGCACAATTGCAAATTGAATTTCAGAAACGCATTCAAATGTGGCAATTGGGACAATTCAAACAGAATGCTGCATAAAAAACCGGGGAATTACCCCGGTTTTTATCTGTCATAAATAACGGGCGTCTTGTTTATCGTATATATACGGCCGTCGTTTTCAATGTTATGATATATGTATAACACGTTTGCCGGACCATCCGTCGCCGTCCATGGGTTATAGTACCCAATTATATGGCGTGATGTGTTATATGGAAACACAGAACGGAATGTATTATCAAACACGCGTGAATATTTATCGTCAAATTCAGGGGACACAATCATATTCATCGCAACAACGCCACCGGGTGCAATACGCGATTTAAGACGTGCCATAAATTCCGCCGTGATTAAGGATTCGGGGACCTGGTACGAATTAGAATACACGTCCAGCAATATAAAATCATATTGGTCGGGGGTGTTCTTTAAAAACTGGCTGGCGTCGGCAACGACGAAACGCTTGTTCGGGGTCAGTTTTTTACGCAGAAAATGTTGTTCGGAAACATCTTTTAATGTGTGCTCGATATCAATAAATGTGTAATCATTGCGTGCGTCTTTTAGCCCCAGGGTAAAGCCACCTGCCCCCAGAACCAGGATTTTATGCGTTTTATCCGTGGGCATATTATAGATATAGTGCGCATTCAGGTAATTTATATAATCTGCCATATTGCCATCGGTAAAATAAACAGACATCGGCAGGCCATTCATATTCAACACACGACCGTCTGGCCATTCAGATACAGATATTGTGGAATTTGCATTATTTACAATTATGCCATAATGGTCGCGCTGGTACGTGTTGCTGTTGATATAACAAGACGCCGTCAACACAATCGCACACACAATCCATACCCACCAACGCCGACACAATATCAGTGCCCCCAGGGCAGATAAAACAGTTATTAAAACGACTGTATAATTTACCCCCATAAATGGCATCAACAACAACGTTGTTGCCATAGATCCAAAAACCGATCCAATTGTATCCCACGCCATAATGTTGCCGGTGCAATTTTTGTTATATACGTGCAGTTGGCGCGACAATAATGTTGTGTTAAATCCAAACAAAAATGGACCGGCCGACAGAAATATCAGCGAATATATAAATGTCTGGATTGCACCCGATTGGATACCGCCCGCGTACATCCATGCGAAATACTGGGTGATAAGCGGGAAACTGGCCGCGCAAACAGACAGGGTTGCAATAACCAAAAAACTGAAATTCAAAATGCGACGAATTTTCGCGTCATTTATTTTCTGGGATTCACCAATAAAGTACCCCAATGACATAAAGCCCAAAAATATTGCCATAATAATACTGGTGATGACGGCACTGGAACCGACATAGAACGATAACTGGCGCAGGACAGCCAATTCCAAGGACAAACTGACATAGCCATTTAAAAAGATTAAAAATACCAACGTGGTACGTGATAACTTACGCATTAAATCCCCCATGTACATATGTGCGAAATCTTAGTAAAAAAATGAATAAATATGCAACGACTTTTTTAATGTGCGTTCATTAATCGGATATCATCAAATTCAGAAAACCGATTAAACATCGCACGCGCAAATGGACACAGCGTTATTACATGACGATGCTGGGCGCGCGCCATGTTCGCAACATTACGAACCAGTGTCAACCCGATATGCCGATTGCGATAATCGGGCGCAACACCGGTATAGTCAATTATTAATTTGTCTGCACCAACGCGCACAAATGTTATTTCGCCAACCTTGTGTCCGTTTATCACAGCATCAAATCCGTCATGGGTTTCTGATATAAAATACTGAACATTATCCGACATGTAATCAATATAACATGTGGGGATTTCTTTGTATATCGGACAGTATTCAAAATTCACACTAGCGGCCACGAACATGGTGGGTCAACTGCCACGCCGCCAATGATGACAGTAATATTGCCAACGTTATCACAACCAGATACCAACGCAACCACGCATAGCCACCAAACACCCCAATATACATCAATCCAACATATCCAATCCAACGTCCCAAGAACAATGCAAAATCGCGGAATACAAAATATTCTACGCGATGATTGGCCGTCACACACCGCGAACGCGACAGGTTAAACATACCAACCGAACAAATCTGGTCCATTAATATCATGGCGGTTGCATATACCAGGTTATAGAACAGGAATGTAATCGGTGTCGTACGATACACAAATATCGATATAGCCACCAATGTCAGCAACATTGCAACGGATAATATATAGGGATAATAACGTCTGCGCCCCCAACGACCAAACGCCCACGACGTAATAATAGAAAACACAGCAAAAATAGTTGTAAATATCCCCAGATTCAAATCAGTCTGGAACATATAAACGGTGTACATTGTGATGACAGTCCCCAACAGGCCAACGCCGAAGCCACGCAGAACCTCCATCGCGAACATTTCACGGATAACAGGAAAACGCATCATACAACGAAAAAAACCAACAAAGTCAACCGGACGATGACTGCGGTGGCGCGACGGTGTCAGAAAGAAAGTCAGCCCCAATTCAACCAACGACAAGAAAAACAGAACATATGCCACATTTGTGTATGTGCCCATATCAATGAAAAATCCCAGGACGATTGGTGCGACAACCTTGGTAATATAAATAACTGTGTTTTTTGTGCCAATAAATTGGTTCATGACGGCGGGCGTACCCTTTTCACCAACCATCGTATTCATAGGCAGGTGGTACATTGCCGCCCCAAATCCATATAACATTCCCAACGGAATCAAGAAATCAACAACGCGATCGCCCAAAAACATAATGGATGCCAACAATGCAATTTTTGGAATCAGATTCAGGGCAAACACAGAAACCTTGTTATAACGCTTGCACCAATGCGCCAACAAAAAGAACCCGGCACAAGTTGCCGCATATTCAAATAATTTATACGTTGAAACGGCGATAATTTCACTGGCCGACAGGTGCATGATAAAAGACACCAAAAAAGTCCCCAGGAACAGGTCCGTGATATTGCGCAAAGCCGAAAAAACAATTAACAGGCGCAAATCGCGCGACAAATTCTGTGTGGCCATTATCCCCCCCAGATATGGATTATATCATATCATATAAAAATTTGACACAGAATTATGCCGCGATTATAATAGTGGGCATGAAAAAAATAATTCTGGGCTTTATTATTGTGGCAACGTTAGTAGTTGCGGGGTGCGGGGTGAAATCTGACCTGCGGCGTCCCGACCCGTCGTTCCCACGTGATTATCCGGTATATTAAACGGCGGGTATGGCGAAATTGGTAGACGCGCTGGATTTAGGTTCCAGTGGGGCAACCCATAGGAGTTCGAGTCTCCTTACCCGCACCAAATATGATTTAATATAAAAAATACTTGATTTGGCGAAAAAAATAACTTAATATACTGCGCAGAATAAATAAAAGGCGAATAAAATGGCATCTAAAAAAGGTAGCAAAGAAGTTGTACAGTTAAGAAACAACGAAACTGGCGTATTCTATATTACAACGAAAAATACGAAGTCCGAAAATACAGCAGGCAAAATGAAGTTCCGTAAATACGACAAAAAATTGCGCAAGCATGTCGTTATGACCGAAGCGAAGGTTTCGCACTAATACAAATGTGGTATAGCCTAAAAAATCCCTGCGTTTGCGGGGGATTTTTTATGTAATCTGTGGCTTGACAAGATTTGCTTTTATTCCTATGATTGATGTGGTTTTCCCATTGCGTGGAAATCCGGGACTTAGAAACTCCCAAAAAACAATCCGGTGCGTTGTGCATCGTTAAAACAGCGGTGCATACGCATCATTTCCCGACGCGGGTCGGGAAACCGCGGGTTATATAACAGGGCGCACGCCCAAAGACCCATGGGCTCATTTGATTGCTATGAGGTTTCTAACTTCCCGGCCGCCAGTTATTATGGCGGTTTTTACGTATTTGGGGCAACCGGATCTCATTCCCATGTGGGGTGGATGCGTGTGCCATATATTGAAAGCGCGCGAAGTTAGAAAAACAGTTTAACACGGTTTTCTGATTGCTTGAACGTCCATTCCCTGTTTTTTTAACGTAAAGGACGCCCATGCCAAAAGTTTCGGTTATTTTACCATGTTATAATGTTGCACCGTATGTTGGAGCATGCCTGGACAGTTTGGTTAATCAGACACTGCGCGACATTGAAATTATTTGCGTGGATGATAAATCAACGGATGACACAGCCAATATTATCAAAAAACGCGCGGGGGCGGATGCGCGCATAAAACTGATTGAATTACCGAAAAATGCCGGTGTGTCGGTTGCGCGAAATACGGGCATAGATGCGGCAAATGGCGAATATATCGGCTTTGTTGACCCAGATGACTATGTAGATTTGGATTTTTATGAAAAGTTGTATAACACCGCGAAAAAAACAAATACAGACATCACAGTAGGTAATATTCGTGAATGTATGCTGGATGGGAAACAGAAGAAATTTACAGATTGGTTGAAACAGGTTGGACGAAACAAGTATTATTTTAACCGTTGGTTGTGGTGTGCAATATATAAGAAAGACTTTTTAATCAATAATAAAATATATTGTCCAGTTGGTATTTCCATGACAGAAGATACGGTTTTTGTTACCAAGTGCGCTGTGCTGGCGGAAGGTATATCTGTTGTCTATGATACGTATTATAATTATATGCGTGTTCAAAATTCTGCAGCATCTGTTTATCTGTCATCAACCAAGATTAAGCACATCATAGAAGCTAGCCTAATGATTGTGGACTTTCTGAACAATCAAGACATACCGGAACGCGATTATAATAGATTATTTAGAAAACCATTTGGTTTTGTCAGTTATGGGGCGTATTGGCGCACAACCAGATGTGATGATAGAATGAATTTAGCGCATGCAACCCAAGAAATGTACAACAGACACAAATACAAACACATATTTGCGAATCATGCTCTGTACCCATTTTTTTACAACAATGATTATAATGGTATTTTTGAATATGTATCCAAACTGGCAGAAAAACCAGAAAAAATAGAAATAAAACTTTTTAATATCATAACTATTCTAAAATTTAAACAGTTCGAGCATAAAACAAGAATCTATATACTTGGAATTCCAACACTTACCGTTGGGTGGACCAGACGTGGCGTTTATAACGGGTAAATGATATGAAAAAGTTTTGCATAAAATATAAAATCAAAGAAGATAATAAAATACACATGCATTGTTATGCGTTTGGTGTGAGGTATTTTTGGCGAAAATTTCCGATGTTTGCGCGCGCAAAAGAAAACAGAGATATTATACTTTGTTGTGATTCCTTGACCGATAAATGTGCCGAAGCGATTGATATGTGGACATTTTTTCAGTTCCTGCAAAGCCAGAACATTCCGTCGCGATATGTGCTGTTAAAGCAAAATAAATTGTACGATGTATTAAAAAAGCGATCAAAGTTAAAAGATGTAATCGTCATTAGGCGTATGGAACATTTGTTTATGCACCACGCTGATGTAATCGCAAAATCAAAAATTCTTATCAGCAGTTTTGAAATGCGTTGGGATGTGAACCCGCTGTTGGCGCAGAATCCAAACCTGAAATATATCTTTGCACAACACGGCAGTATTTTTTTGAAAGAGTCTGTTTTGGATTTATATACAGAAGATTTATACAACTATATTATATCAGCGACCAAGAAGGAATCCGAACTGTATGAAACACGCGGGTTGTGGCAAAATGGCAAACAAATTAAATGTGGGCTGCCACGCTGGGATGCGCTGTACAGAAAACCGCATGACAAGAAAAATATATTTGTTTTCTTTACATGGCGCACCAGTATAGCAGGATGGCCTGAATCACATAAAATCTATTCTGACAGAATTTTTGATTTTTTATGCGATGAACGTTTGAACAAATTATTGTCAGAAAATAATATCAACTTAAACATCGCTATGCACCATGCTATGTTACGCAATAATGGGGCTATTGAAGTTCCTAAAAACGTTAATATAATATCAACAGATAAAATATCATCCGCTATTAAAGAATCTGATTTGTGCATTACGGATTATTCCAGCATAGTATTTGATTTTATGTATATGGATATACCTGTTATTTTCTATCGTTTTGATGCAGACGTGGCGTACCCAGACGAACGCGACAATCAAAACGCCACATCTGCCAAGGCAAAAGACAGCCAATTATATAATTGTCTGTATTCGAAAAATGATGTTATTGATAAAATAGAATTTTATATTAAAAACAATTTTGAACTGGAATCAGAATACAAGGAAATAAACAATAATATATTCTGGGAACGGTCCGATATTTGCAAACATTTATATGAGATTATATCTAAATAAAGAACTGGGGCATTGCCCCAGTTCTTTATTTGGCAAAGCCAAATACACACCAACAAACCGCACCGCTATTAGAAGTGTTAGAAACAAATACGGTAAAACCCGTTGTAGATTCCGCACCTGCGCCATATGCAACAACCCCACCAGACGAACCTGACAAATCACAAGTGCTGATTGTATAGTAGGTATCCAGCATTGCAATTGGAAACACAACTTGTTTGTTTCCGGTCCCGCTCTCTGTTCTTCCGCCCATTTCAACCCAGCCGGATTTATATAATCTGTACCAGGTGTAATTATTGTCGGCGGTGGGCGATTGCCAGGCAACGACATAGTCTGTGCCGGTCATATCGGTAACTGCGTCTGCACGGGCCAATGTTGTGCCGCCGGTGGTGTGCCCGTCGTGTACGCGCAGGGTGTTGTTCGTGGTGTCAACCGTGATTTCACCGGGCGCGCCGGTAAATGTTTCGTGTTCGGCGGATGTGCCGCGTCGGAATTGTATTTGTCGTGACATTTTGTTTCCTTTGGTTATAAATTTTTATTTGATAACTGCGCCTTTGATAAGGGTTAAATCTTCTTTGATGTCGTCGATTTTTATCTGGATTTGGCCGATGCCTGTTTCCAATATCGTCGTGCGGTTTTCCAGCGATGTTATGCGCGTGTCAAATGTTTCGTGTTCGGCAACTGATAAGTCTTGGCGGGCCGCCCAATAGACCAACCCACCAATAAAGACAATTAAAAACCAACTGTTGCGCAAAAGCTCCAGCGATATCATGTGTTATCCCCCCTGCCCCGCGCAATTAGTGCTTCGATTTGACGAACCAGGGCGCGCTGGGATTCCGCCCAGCGCAATTCGTTATCTGATGCGTTCGGGCCCAATGTGCGCGCAATTGTTATTTTACGCAGATGTTCCAGGACAACTTGCCCTGCGGGCGTGCCAAAACAGCGCGCGTAGTTTTGTTCTGTGTTTTTCATAGTTCACCCCCAATCACCGTTTCCAGCGCCGATATTTGGGCAATTGGCGCAATGTATTTTAATTCTGCGTCCCCGTTCAGGCGGATTGGTTCAATCAGACCGCGACGCGATAAAATCTGCAAACCACGATCGCACAGTGGGCGAACTAATTCATGAATCAGGCGGCCGTACGTCGCACCCAAAATACGCATCATGTCCGCATTGCGCGCCATGATTTCAGTGGCGGTCATTTCTTTTTCTGATAACAGACCCAGCCGATCCGCCAGCAATGTATGACGAATCCGTTCGCGCAAATCGCGCAGCACTAATTGTGAAACATCAAAGTTTGCACCACTGGTCAATGGGGTCAGGCCAGATGAACCAACAGCCTTGGGGATAATCGCGCCGGGCGTCAGGTTTATGTTTTGCAGGTTGATAACACCATCATCGTCCGCCATCCAGATGCCGGATACAGCAATCGTTGCGTTCTTTAATACCAGTTCGACGACTTTGTTCGCGGTTTTTATATCGGGCAATGCGCGCAGTACCGGACCACGACCATATAATTCACCCGATGACACCGCCCAACGGAATATAATGTATGGGTTCGTTTCAAATGTGCCGGTTGATACAATATTATTTTCAATATCGCCACCAACATCCAACCAGGCTACAAAATCTGTACCAACCAGGCTTTGCACCAGTTTTAATGGGGTTTGGGGGTCGCGTTTTATCGTATCGCGCAAATTTGCCGGTGGCGTCCATGTGGGATATTTTTCCATAACTTCACGTGCCGACATGGATGTGGTATGAAAGACTGCGTTCGGCAATATAGCAATGTCGGTCATTGGGATTGCTGTAAAGTTAAATGCAGATGATGCGCCGATTGGGGATTCGGCCATAAACAGACATGCTGTGCCCAATATAACCATGTCCATATAGCACTGGTGAATGGTTGTATAGAAGTTTGAATCATTCAAATGCGCACGCAGGACAGATGTCGCATAGTCTGCGTTCTGGGATAAATCACTTTCACCGACTAATTGCAGCCACATCGATTCAGGCGGTGTCATCAATGTATAAATCGATGCCGCCAGATTGTCAGACGCATCCATGGCGGTCGCATCATACAATGTTGCCGCATCATCGTCGGCCATGGGCATCGCATAACGACGCGCTGCATCCCAACGGGCAATCCAAGGGGCACGCATATCCAAGGCACGTTTATACAAGTTTTGCAAGTTTTGATACATTTTGTTTTCCTTTTTTTGTTTTTTAGATTTTAAAGTTTGTGTTGGCGGTGAATGTTTGTATGTGGGCGCCGGTGGCGCGGACTGGGATTGGCGTGTCCACAATTGCACCCGCCACCGCGTCCAGGCCGTCATCATGAATGCCCGGCGTTCCAATCGGCGACCAACCCAACATTTCCGCCATCAGGGCTGTGTTCTGGACACGGGTATGTGCGTGCAGACGCCCCGTTGACAACGCTGGTTCAATGGCACTTAAAATACGGTCTGATTTTGATTTGTGGTTCTGGATTTTATTAACATATATGTTTGCACCACGGCGGGTGGCGCAATCGCGCATTATTTCCGGTACACCCATACCAATGCCGTTGGTTTCCAGACTGATTCTGGTTAAATTATGCGCACGCATGTAATCCAGCACCATGTCGCATTGGCGCGACAAGGGGAACATTTCATCATCTGATACAATCAGGTATAAAATATCGTGGATAAACAAATGGCGCGTTTTGTCATCACGGTACAGCAATACACAGGCACTGCCGTCGCGATGGCGACGGCCGGTGGATGGGTCCCAGTATAATGTCATACCGGTTATATTAAATTCACCAATGCGGGCGGTCTGCGAATCAAATTCTGTGTCATAAAATTTTAGGCCGCCGGGATCAAGACGCGCCCGTTCCAGTGGCGCAGATTCCAACATCATCTGGGACGCAAAGTGACGCGCACCGACCGTTTGACGTAATTCTTCAATGCGCGAAGGCGGAAACAGTTCGGGCCACGCGGATGTGCCATCTGGGTTAACCATCGGAATTTTCAACAATTTATACCCACGCAAAAAAGGCGTTGAAAAAGCATTTTTTTCATATACCATTGGCATAGAAGCAAAGGAATTTGACATGGATTTTACCCCCAAAACATTACCAACCAATCTGGAAGCAGAACAGGCGGTTTTGGCCGCAGTACTGATGAATAACCGTGCGTTGGAACGGGTTGGCGAATTCCTGAATTACAAGCATTTTTCACATCCTGCGCATCAAGAAATCTATAAACTGGCGGAAAAGCAGTTTGCCGCCGGTATTCCATTCGACATTATCACCGCGAAAAATTATCTGGACCAACAGGGTGTTCTGGAATCCGTTGGTGGTGTGGATTATTTAAGCCAACTGACCAGTGCCGGCGCAACCGTTGTTAATGTCGAACAGTACGGTCGCATTGTTTATGAACACGCCCTGCGTCGAGATTTAATCGCACTGGCCCAGGATATTACAGACAAGGCATATGTCGAAGATATGGACAACCCCGTCGCGCGCCAGATTGAAATCGCAGAACAAAAATTATTCGATATGGCGACCACAGGCACGTCTGAGCGCGAAGTCACATCGATTTCAACCGCATTGCAAAGCGCACTGGCCGAAGCGGAAATTGCATACAAGGCCGATGGACAGTTGTCAGGCCTGACCACTGGGTTGAATGCGTTGGATAAATCAATCAGCGGTCTGCACCATTCAGACTTGATTATCATTGCAGGACGACCGGCGATGGGAAAAACCACGTTGGCAATGAACATTGCATTTAATGCCGCCCAGGCAATTGCGTTTGGACGCGCAAATAAAAATTACAAGGGCGCGGTGGTGTTTTTCAGCCTGGAAATGTCGGCATCACAGTTGGCGGCGCGCGTGCTGTCATCGCAATCTAAAATTCCGGCAACATCTATGCGTGAAGGAACGCTGACAGATGAAGATTTCTTGAAAATGTCCCAGTATTCCGCCGCGATTGGTCAGGTACCATTATTTATCGATGATACACCGGGCATGTCGGTGCCAATGATGCGCACACGCGCGCGCCGGTTGGCACGCAAACATGGTGGGATTGCGCTGATTGTAATCGACTATCTGCAATTGATGACGTCGCCGGGGGGCAAACATAATGACAACCGTGTTCAGGAAATTTCTGAAATCACGCGTGGGCTGAAAATGCTGGCCAAAGAATTAGATGTGCCGGTAATCGCCCTGTCCCAGTTGTCACGTAGTGTGGAATCGCGCGATGATAAACGACCAATGCTGTCGGATTTGCGTGAATCAGGTTCTATTGAACAGGACGCCGACATTGTTATGTTTACGTATCGTGAAGAATACTATTTACAAAATCGCGATCCGTCCGAACGTATGTCTAATACCACAAATAACGCAATGGTCGAAAGTTGGCAAAAACGATATGAACGTTCGCGTGGCAAGGCCGATATTATCATTGGCAAAAACCGTCATGGTCGTCCAGAAACGGTACGCACAGCGTTCTTTGGCGATTACAGTTTGTTTGACAATCTGGACGAATTCGAAGCACGCGGCGAAAATGATTTTGCACAGCCGGCCCCAACAATTACGGCCGCGCAACTGGCAAACGATGTGGATTCAATGCCGACTGCAATCGATCCAGATGCGATTCCAGACGATATGCCATTGTAATTTATAATTATTTACTTGCGCGGGGAACTAAAATTGACTATTATTTTGTCAAGTATTAGTCATTTAGGAGTTTGCCCATGGCCCAAGAAGAAATTATATTTCCAAATAATATCCGCAACATTCGACTGGCGAATGGTATGAAGATGACCGAACTGGCCCGTCGGGCGGGGTTGTCGTTGTCGGCGGTATCCAAGATTGAAAAGGGTGTGCGTCGATTGAACCAGAAGCAGTTGCTGAATATTTGCAATATCTTGGGGTGCAAATTATCCGATATATTTATCAAGGAATCTGATGATGTGGCCGACCAATGGCAGAGCGAAATTAAACGCCGTATGTCAGATAACGAAAACAGCGGTCTGAAAGTGTTCGGCAGCGGTCTGCGCAAAATCCGCCAACAGACCGGCAAGACAATCGCCCAGGCCGCCAAAGATGCCGGCATGACATTGTCGGTTTATCATAAAATCGAAGTTGGCCAGCGCGAAATATATCAGAACGAAATCGAACCATTGGCAAAATCTTTTGCGTTGGGTGCAGAAGAACTGTTCGATAAAATCGCAAACCTGTATAAATCGGGCGCGCTGAACAAACAAATCAGCAAGGTCAAAGAACGTGTTAAATCTGTTCTGGTGCCGGGTAACCCAGTGTCAGGTATGGACATGCACGGTGGGTTGTATGGCGCAAAATTGTATGACAGCGCACGCAAGAAATTAGTGCCAGTGTTCGGAACACCCGCAGGCAAAGTAATTGCATTCAAAAAATCTGACAAAACCATGATTGTTGCACCAATGACATTGGAAGGACGCGCAGAAATCTATGCGGTTATGCCAAATTCTAAGCGTTTGGGCGGATTTATTCCCGAAAAATCATATGTGTTCGCCGATGCATCTGTCCCGGCAAAGCCCGGTGATTTAGCAGTGGCAATTGATACAGACTTTAATTCGCTGGATGACGACACAACCGTTAATGCATATATTGTCAGTGTACGTCAGGATTCTAAGGGCAAGGTTTATGGCCAAATGTCATCACCAGATGAAAAAATCACACCACAGACCATGCACAAGGTTGTTATGATTGTTATGGAATAATACAGACATATACGGAGAGAGAACCCATGAACGTCAAAACCAGTACAATCGCATTGAAACTGTTGAACCTGTATCGCCAAGAACATGTTATTATTGGCGGGTGGGCAACTGTTAATCCGATATTTGTAAACGAAGCAACCGATGATGTAATCAAAGAATTGCGCGATATGCCGACGGGTAAATTGCTGGTGCGGCATATTGAAAATCTGCGCAGTGGCAAAACACCAATGGATTCGATTGATCCAGAACTGTTACCATATGGTGGGATGATGACCGCCGAAGATATAGCAACGATTAAATTAACCACAAATCAATGGCAAGAACTGGAAGACGCACTGAATAATTTTACCCCGGACCAAGTGGGACTGGAACGTTTTATGAAATTGGACGTTGTTCGCGAATTCGGCGAAGAATGGCAGAATGCAATACGTTCTGCGTTAAATGCACGACCACAATTACTGGACCAGTGGAATATCGTTAACCAAACATACAATGCATACAGATTGTGGGATACAGCAAACGAAATTATCGCCAACCCCATATCAGAACGATCACGCGCCCAGGTTCAAGCCGATATGCCAGAATATGAAACATACCTGCCGATGTTTGGGGATGCGGGGACAGAACTGTTGGCCAAGTTGCGCACGTTCGTCAGTTCTATGAATTAATCATCACTGGTGCGGTAAATTGTATCGTGTGTGTGTGGTGTGCCAATATAAATCATCGCGCCGGTGGGCGACAATATAAAATCCAATTCACGCAAACGTTCACGCATGTTTTCCCGTTTCTGGGGTGTGTTTGATGTATTGGGCACTTCGACATCGTCACAGATAATTAAATCCGCACGCAGGCCGGTTATGTTGCCGTGCAGGCCCTGGCATATAACCGAGGGTTCACGAATTCCAACCGGACGATTAATAGTTATGCGGGTAGACGCCCATTCTTTTTTATTTTTTGGCACCATGTGTTCACACCACGGGTGGTTTTCCAGTATATGACGAATATGCGATACCATGCGCGATGCCAGCCCGGATTCCGCAGATAATATCAATATTCGTGTCTGGGGACGCAAATACAGAACACAGGCAACAAAAATACCAACAACCGTGGATTTGCCCGAATGACGAAACGCCATCAGCAATCCACGATGGGGCGCATCGCATAAAATGCTGTATAAAAATTCCAAAATTTGTCGATGATGTGCGGGTGTTTCCAAACCCAGTGTTCGATTCCATTCATCCAGAAAACTATAAAACGCCGTAATCATCGCGGTTTTCATTCGGCGCGGGTTCTGTGATTGAACCATAATCGTTTATCAATTTTGGTAATGCATTTTCCAATACGCCCAACAGATTACGATACAGTCCCAATACCGCACCACCACCCAATTTGTCACCAATAACATCATGAGTGTAATTGATTAGTGATTTTACATCATCATGAATATTTGCCCATTCCGTCAAGTCAATATTTACAGAATGTAAATCCTGAAATGCAGATAATAGAAAATTAAAGTCTGTGTTTAAATCTTCGGGATCAATCCTGTGTGTTGGCTGATAATCAATTGTGCGCGATAACGATATCTGGCGAAATATGTCCAGTTTTGTGTCGGCGGGTGGCGCAACGTCAAACACTACATTGCCACCGGTAAAATCCGAATTCGGCATAACGGTATAATTGTAATTTGAATCCCCAACGATATCATTGATGGCGACACGAACATCTGCCGCCTGAAAAAACGGAAACGCAAAGGCGAATTCAGTCGTTAAACCATCAGAAACATAAGATATTTTATACATAATCACCCCCATGTCCGCCCTAGGACATTAAATCATCAAATCTGGATAACAGCGATTTTAATAAATTTGGCTTTTTTGCAGTTGCCTGTTTTAACTTATTTAAATTGTTGCGACGCTTTTGCGCATATGGCGCGGTGGTTTCTGATTTCAGACGTTTTAGTACCGCACCTTCGGTAACGCCAGATGCACGCATACCAGATGCGCCATATTTGGCACGCTGGGTGGCCAAGGCCTTTTTAATCAGGTTCGTTTTTTCCACGTCGTCGGCCGCCATTTGCGCCAGAATTTCTTTGCGTTGATTGTTGGCCGATTTTTTTGCATCTTTATAATCCAAGATATCTGTTATATCTGATACAACTTGTCCCATATTTTATCCTTATGTATTGTTATTTTGTTAAACTGTGTACCAACCATGCATACTGACCGACAGTACGGTGATTGGATAATTTTCATTGCCATGTATTGTCCAGCATGGGGTCGTACATTCATGGGATGTTCCCAGTAAACTGATTGATACATCGCCCGTATAACCCGATGCGCCATCCGCATATACTTCGTTCGGCAATGTTATGCGATGGTCGTTTATTGATATGGATTTGGTATCAATAACACGCGCAACAATTTTACGCAATCGCAGACGCGATGCATTATGCCCCGACACACGTAACGGCAAACCAGATGCAGTAAATGAAAAACTGTATTTGTTCACATCCGTCATGGCCACAGGCGAAAAACGTTCCAGATAAGTGTCACCATCACGATTAACCGCAACATATGTATGACCATTGCATACTGTGACCGATAAAAATTCGCCGCGGGTTTTGTATGTACCCCAGGCACTTATCCCCAGGGATGCATTCTGGTTCAAGACCGACATAACACCATTTGATTGAACAACGAATAACTGGCGCGTGGTGTCGTTATAGGCAATATCAACGGGCGACGTCATTAAATGCTTGGACAATGCGCATAAATCATTTGCATTATAATTTTCCCCCAGTTCATCCAATGATAATTCACGTATATCGTGACCCGATGCGGATACGAATATGGTTGCACTTTCAATCTTTTGTGGGGCAAGATAACACGCACCAAATGAACCGACCGATGTATGTTGTTTAATATCAACCGATGCAGGGGTCAAAGGTTTACTGGAAATTGCCCATTCGCCAACATTGGTCAGAATTTGCAGGTTATCACTGCTGACAACGGTGCAAATTTGTTGACGCTGGGTCGATAAAAGGGATATAAAGATTGCCTGGTCATCAAGGCCAGTGCCTGCGTTAAAGTCATTATGCACACCAACACGCGACAGCCATATACCCGACGGCCAATCGCGTGAACCGCCAAAGACCAATCTGTCCTGGTGAAAAGTAATACTGCATGGCCAACCACGACGCGCGCCGAATGCACATTCACGCCAATCAGATACGGACGCGCTGGGTAATGTATATGTGCCGTTGGTATGAACGACAATCTGTGTTGGACTGATGTATTCTGTAATGCGCCATTGCCGATCCAGTAAATATAAACGCCCACCGACGTTTTCAGGTGTCCAAAAATCTGCGTTGGTTGTAAACGTGGCATAGTTATTGCCAGACGCATGTGCAGAAACTGTAATTTTTATGTCCGAAGCATCGTCAAATTTTACAAACGGCATATTTACCGTCATGTCCGCATCATTGCGTGAAAATTCAAATTCGCGAATGTAAAATTTATTGCCCGACTTATACAATGTCTGGGGTGGATAGTTTGGATGAACAAATATCATCGTTCCAAAACGTTGGGCGTATTGCAGGTTGGTGATATCAGTGTATGGCCATGGGGTTTTAAGGGACTGGTACAAAGTGTCGTCAATGTAGATATCAATATAGCAATCTGTTATGGCGATTATATATTCATCGCCATCAGATACAGAAAACGAAACCAGGCGCGCGGGCCCAACCAGTTTATCAACCGACACCAATCCACTGCGACGTGACAAACCGCCACCCGCCAGCACATCCATATTTTCTAGTCTGGACAATCCATTGATATTATCATGCGCATAGAATTCAGGGGCGACTTCGCCATTTGCAAATGAATTTTGTGTTTTTATAAAATCTGCCATGTGAATGTCCCCCGAAATTAAAAGCGTGTATTAAGTAATGAAAAACTGTCGATATTGTTTGCAATTGATGTGGTGCTGTCTATGAATTTTGCGGTCTGCAATTCTGATTCGTACATTGCAACTAACATGCGAAATACCGTTTGATCACCCATCAAGGGAATACAAAATTCCATGGCAAGACGCGTTGCCGCCAATGACACAAAATACCCAGGGTATGATTCCGGTGCAGTTTTGACCACCGCTGTGATTGTTGTTGTGTCGCCGTCCGCGATAATTTTATTGCCAATGATACGACCAGATGTCTTTAATACGCGCAATACATTTGCAGGTATCAGAAAATCGCCGTCTGTATTTTTGGTCAGTTCTATATTCTGGGTTGCAAAACGCCATGGATGTGCCGCAATAACAGAATCCATAACCGGTTCAAACAGTGTGCGCGCAAGTTTGGCGGGTGCACTGTCATCAGTTAATGACTGAATTGGATTTTCGCCCATTTTTAATAATGCCATGGAACATAAATCTATTTTAGTAAGCATTTTTTGCCACCTTGGGTTAAAAAATAATTTTGGGCCGACAATATTTTGCCGACCCAGGAAAGGAATAAAAAAAAGAAATGTTTATTATGCCAATGCAACGGTTGTTACATTCAAATCTGTGATATTTATTTTCTTAATCGCTGTGTTATCCGATGCGTTGATAATGATAATATCACCGATATTCATCAATGTTTTTACATTGTTAAAATATCCATTGGCGGTAATCGTCGCCAATGTTTCAGATGCACTGCTGTAATGCCACAATGTAAATCCATTTGCATACGCGATGACAGATAAATTTTTGTTCTGAAAAGCCATATGTGTTTTCCTTTGGTTTAGGGTTGAATTTTAAATTGTGTTATTCGGCGTCTGAACATTTAACGCGAACAATCCCGTCGCCATCAATTAAGACTGCGCCTTGGGACATGCTGTTGCTGATAAAGTGTGCAGCACGTTCACCATGCCATGAAATATCTGTTTTTACATCCTGGCCACAGGCATGACCAATGCTGGACGCGTGATAAATAAAGCAATCACGGTTTGTGCCTGTACCCGGCAGACCGTTATACAGAACCCATGTAATCCCCAACCATTTGCGTGCAACACCACCGTTTAACAGTGGCAACGCATCGCCAACATAATCCGCCGATACGAATTCATCCATCGACAACAGTTCATTCCACTGACGTACGCCAACAACCGCAAAGCGACGGCCATCATCGGGCACATCGTTTGTATTCAGCACTTCGACCGCAGACAAAATCAAATCTTTGGTCAGGCCAGTTGAATAATCACCAACATTTGCAGTTGCGTTATTCATGGCAGATACAATCAATTCATCGGTCTTGCGCCCCAGTGCATATGCACCAGCCGATGCAACAACACGGCGTTCATCAATATTGACCTTTAATTCATCCAATGCATCAACCCAATCGCCTGCATAATAATCAGACAACATACATTCAACAGGTTCATGGTTCAGATTCATCACAGGTACAATGCCATGACGCGATTTTGTGCTGGCTGTGCCACGGCCAACCTTTTGGAATGTGGTGGATGCACCGATAACACCCGATTTGCTGCGAACCGTAGAACGCAATTTTGTGCCCATCTGTTGATATGCCAAATGAACATCGGCTTCGAATTGTTTCACAAATACATTATCTATGGAAACAGACATGTAATAATCCTTTGGTAAAAAAAAATTAAACAAAGATGTCATAACAGACACCCAATCAATTTTTGTGTTTTTGGTTATGCATAAAATGCGCCATCCGACAAAAAACTTTTGGGTCCGCGTATGCGGATTGTCCATAAAAAAAATCAGTCAGACTGGTATAACATCTGACTGATATTTTCATTTTAAAACCCCGCGTACGCGGGGTAAGTTAGTTAAAAATTATTTTTTCTTGCAAACTTTTTTTGCACATGCCTTTTTGGCGCATGGTTTCTTTGCAACTGGTTTTGCCGCTACCTTTTTAACAGCAACTTTCTTTGCAGGTGCTTTTTTTGCAACTGGTTTCGCTGCTACTTTCTTTGCAGGTGCTTTTTTTGCAACTGGTTTTGCTGCAACTTTCTTTGCAGGTGCTTTCTTTGCAACTGGTTTCGCTGCTACTTTCTTTGCAGGTGCTTTCTTTGCAACCGGTTTCGCAGCTACTTTTTTTGCAGGTGCTTTCTTTGCAACTGGTTTTGCCGCTGCTTTTTTTGCAGGTGCTTTCTTTGCAACTGGTTTCGCCGCTGCTTTCTTTGCAGGTGCTTTCTTTGCAACTGGTTTTGCCGCTGGTTTTTTTGCAGGTGCTTTCTTTGCAACCGGTTTCGCCGCTGGTTTTTCAGCAACTACTTTTTTTGCGGCTGCTTTTCTTTTGAATAAAAATGCCATTCTTTCTCTCCTTAATCTAAAAAGTTTTGGACAGAACAAATCTGTTTTGTTCTTGGTTACATTTTATCGTAATTACAAAACTTAGTAAAGTAGAAAAGTGCATTTATTCAAATTACGAATATAATTTTTTAAATCCATTTTCTATTTTGCGAATGTATTCGACATCGTTATCACGCCAATATTTCGGATCGCGCATCATGCGTCGTAAATCTGAATCAGACAAATTTTCATTTTCGTTTTTGTCTGTTTTTATTGTTGGTTCGATTGATTGCATCATTTTGTACATGCTTTGAATTCCCTGGGGTGTAGCGCACAGTGATTCAAATGCATCATGTGGTAAAAACCGTTCACCAAACGCATTTATCGCGCGTAAATTGTCAATCATTTTTTCATCACTACCAAAGAAAGTTTTTAATTCATTCATCGCAGTGGATTCATCACGTGCAGAAAATAAATCTGATATCACAGGTGATAGAAATTCATTTGCAATATCATAAATTTTTTCAACCTGTTTTTTTGTTAAACCGATTTCAAAAAATTTCTGGCGCAGGTTTTCATCATCATACAATTCATGTGTTGGGTATTCGGATGCGTTTTCCGGCACACCAATTGCACGATTAAATTTTTGACGCGCAACATCATCTGAATTTTCATTTGGAATCGATACCATTGAACCAATCTTTTTTTCCAGTTCTGTGTATGAATTCATCAAGGCTGCTGTATTTAATGTACCATCATCATTACGAAATTTTTCTGGGATGTTATCCATTTTCTTTTCCTTTGGTTTCATTTGAACGGCGCAGAAAGTATATCCCCGCCAGTGTAAATATTGCCTGCAACATAGAAAACAGGTCTGTATCGCCAACCAAATATGCACCAATGGCCGACAATATCCCCGTCGCAGAAATTATGTATGTGCGATATCCCGCCAGATATCCACCACGTATTATTCGTTGCATAAACACACCCCTTATAAATAAAACAGGATGCCGTCAATGTCTGCAATATATCCACGCGATGTTGCCCATGCGGGAATTATATCGGATGCATGAAATCTGGTTGCGCCATAACACGAATCAGGCAACTGGCCCATCAACATGCGGTATGCTGTACGAACACACATTTGAAATGCGCGTGTGTTTGCGGCGACATGCAACCGCGAATGATTTTCATCCGTCGCGGATAATGCTGGAAAAATTGTCTGGTCCATAATCAAATTTGATATATCGACGCCGGATGCATCTGATAAATTTTTTATCATGGATGTAAATGCACATACCAATGGCAATGATACACCACCGGTATGCGCATAAACAACGCGCGCGACTTTATATGCCAGGTTCATGTGTCCAGACGTGTCTGGATTTTTAACTAAGGTCATTTGCATTTGATTGTCCCACAGTTGTTAAAAATAAAAACCCATGCAAAAATGCATGGGCAATAAAAAAACCACAACGCGATGGATGTGGACAGAATTTGTGCTGTTTATGCTTTTTATATTATCACAAATTCAACAAAAAGTCAAGACATTATTTTCAAACCCGCGGAATTCCGGCATTTTACACTGTAATCTCGTCCCCATAAACCAATAAATAACGCGTTCCACGACGCAAAACCAATGCGCCATTTTCATTGATTCCGACCAGTTCGGCAACCTCGCCCTGGTATTTAACGGGACGATTTATACACGCCGCCAGTTCAGTCCAGCGTGCACGCACCGCACGAAAATCGCTGCGACGCCATTTGTCCATATTACGCATCAGGCGCGCCAACAATTCATTCATTGGAATTTCAGAATAATTGTCCATTTTGGTCGTTTTATATCGATCAACCGTCGGATTTGAATTCACATTTATACCGATGCCAACAACAACAAAATCACCAGAATATTCAATTAATACGCCGGCAATCTTGTTCCCGTCAACCAGGATGTCATTTGGCCATTTTATCGTTGGATGAATGCCAAATGACGCGATTGTTTCTGCAATTGCCACACCAACAGAATAAGACAGACGGGCATCGCGTTCAGGGGACGAAAAAATAAAACTGATATACAGGTTGCCGTGGTGCGATACCCACGTACGACGCATGCGACCACGCCCCGCAGACTGGGCCGCGGCCAATACCGCCATATGGTCGGTGGCGCGTCCAAACGCAATTAATTCCAGGGCATAATCCTGGGTGCTGGGGATTTTATCAAATGATAATAATTTATAGTTTGCCAATGCGATATACCCCGTTTGTATTTATAATAAATCCACGTCCGTATGTGCGACGCAACTGATAAATAGCAGTATCCACCGTATGGGTGGTGGTATCCGGCGCATACCCCAATGCGTCCCTTAGTTCATTGCCGGTCATACCACCGGATTTATGCAATAATACTATGATTTGTGCCTGAATACGTGGCAATGACACAGACATGCCAAAAATTTCGCGCAAAACCGATGCACTGTCGTTGGCATCCAGTATAACAGACTTTAATTCCAGTGAACTGAGCGGACAATCAATATGTAAATTATCAAAATTTATATCCGTGGCATTTGGCGCGTCCAAAACAGTCGCCCCAAAATCGGTCAAGATTTGGCGCCATATTGTATCAGATGCATAAATACGAACACCGCTTAACATGTTTGTTATTCTAGACTATATAATTTTTCATGTCCAATAAAAACCGCACTGGAATTGCCTGTGCGGTTTCAATTTAGACTATTTCTTGTCTTGTGGTACATTAACGATGATTTTGCCGCCCTGCCCCGTTTTTATCCACTCTAACGCAGCAATTCTACCTTCTACATGTTTCCTATCTTGCTCATTATCCAGTTTCAATTCGCGTAGCAACCGAATTGTATTATCTATTGATTGAATAATTTCGTCTGTCAAAACTTTGTTTTTCAGCATGGTTTCCCCCTTGTTTTACATTAACGAATTCGTGCGAATTTTTGTTGTTGCATTAACATAGTCGGATATTTTAAACGATAATCAACTCTATGTGCCCTGGGTTTATAACGTGGATTAAAAACAGAGCGTCCTTTGGAACTATATGTTATTTCGCCATCATCATCGGCGTCTATTAAGTCCGATACAGGAATCTCGTAAGTTTGTCCCTCAGGAGATTCATAGATTATCGTTTCTGCATTCGCTGGAACCTCTATTGTTCCACGATCTTCTGGTTTATAATTTATATTATTCAAACGGTCATACGCATCCCAATCAATCTTAACATCAGACTCTTTTTTCGTGTCACTATCTTTTTTATCGAACCAGCCCATATGATATGTAATAGACGGCTGTTTTACATCTAAAATTGATTTAGTATTTTTGGTATAATATGGGACTACAAAAATCATATCAACTCCTTTGAATGCTATACTATATGCTAATACGGTATTTTATGTTTTTCAATAAAAACCGCACTGGAATTGCCTGTGCGGTTTTTGGGGTGTCGAAACAGATATAATCTAGTCGCGCCCGTTATCGGGTGGATCAATAAACTTGGTAAAGTCTTGAATTTTTGCACCCGTGGACGACAAAATCTTGGAAATACTGTTGGTGGATGGCCATCGTGGTTGCCCTTCTTTGGACCAACGCTTGCTCTTATTAAACGTCGTTGGGTCAAGACCGCTGCATTTTGCCAACCCTGAACATGACATACCGTGTTCGGTTGCAAAGCGTTCGATGGCACGCCACACATCTTCATGTGTCATTTTTCTCTCCCTCTTGGTTATACATCAGGAACAACTTTCCGTCTGATACAATGTTGATTTTATTCCAGAAAACCGGGCAAAACAACAAGTACCATTTCCTAGGAATAGACAGATTAAATTGACACAAAAAATTTTTTTGACAAAACACTTGACGAATCGATTTTAGTGTACTATATTTTAAATCGTCAAAGGGACAAACCCAATGACGGATGTGAAAACATCACGTGGGGACCAGAGGTTCAGACTCCCTCCTACATTCTCTCTCCTCTGGACTCTGGTGCCCACACCACAGTTTAGAGTGTCCAATTTCTTTTTCTCCTTTCCTTCCTTTCGGGACACTCGGAAATACCGCCGGCAACGGCGGTGTTTTTCTTGGCAGATACATTGACTGACTTTTATTTATCATTGTATTTGAATTTATGATTTTTATGGCGTATAATATATGGGCATTGGGCGATTTCCAGTGTGGGGCTTAACAACCTCTTGTAGAACGTCGTCAAGACGAAAAACTCCAACTCCTGCGGTTGGAGGGTTGTGAATATCCAATAAACAACGCTATTTTCTACAATAGTTGTTAACCTCCAACCGCTTTTGATATTCAATTGCGGTTTTTTGTTTCACACAAACAATGGGGGACAATATGCGCATCGGACATCAGATAGAAGCCACCAGACAAAAATTGGAAATTCCTGTTTTTAAAATGTGTGACATTTTGGCAATCGAAACCGAGTTGGAATATCATAAAATAACAACAGGCTGGATATCATTAACGACATATCAAAAAATTATGTTTATTGCCGCGACCGAACGTCCGCTGGAATTATCCAACACGCAATCCAAGACGGATTTAGTTTGATTATATAATACGACGGCGAATTGTGCCAAATATCGCAAAGCCCAACAGCAATACCATTATGAATATAAATATCACTGTGGCGGCATTGCTGTGTTCGGCAAATGGTAATTCCAGATTCATTCCGTAATAACCAACAATTACCGTTGGCACAACCAGTATAATGTTCCACATGGTCAAACGATTAATGTTCGTGTTTGAATCCATGTTAATAACACTTTCAAATGTTTCTTTTATCGACTTTAACATTTTGCTGTATGATGCGACAACCTCGGTCGCCTGGGATAATTCGATACGGGCGTCTTCGGCCAATTCGCGGGCATCATCTGTTTTTACAAAGCCACGAACCTTTTCCAGTTTATCCAGCACCGCAACATTTCCACGAATGCCCGCCATGTACAGGGTATAACTGTTTTCAACTTCTAATAAATCCATTAATTCTTTCTTGCGGATGCGTTCCAATAATACACGCTTGGACGCAATAACACGTTTGTTCAATTCCTTTAACATACGCAGGTATGATTCTGCAATATAGTACAGAATATTTAAAATAAATTCTTCGCGTGATGTTTTTTCAGAACGTTTGATTTTATCTAATAAATCACAACGCTTGCGACATACGGTAATTACACGGTTTGATGACAGAATAATTGATAATGGTTCGGTATGCCACAGGGTATCATTTTCGCGGTTAATAATTGGAAAACGAACAATTATAACCTTGTAATCATCTTCGATTTCAAGGCGGGGTTGTTCATCAGGGTCAAGGATGTCTGATATCGTATCCTCGTCAATTTTGTATTCGGTTTGCAGTTTTTCAAAATCTTCGTGATCGGGATTGCCAACGTTTACCCAAGAGAATGTTTTTAATTTTTCGGTCACAAACACGGCATCCCCCTTTGGCTGATATCAAGTTCGTGTTATAATATCGCAAAAAAAATTGTTTTGCAATATTTTCTGGGAAAACAAATACGTTTTTTGCCATCTGATTATGTGATAGAATCAATAAAAATGGGGGGACGCACATATGGCAAAGAAATTTAAAACAAACACCACTGCATTTGGTATCGCACACTATATTTTATTGTTCTTGGTCGTTGGAATGTGCATCGCAATCATTGCGTGGATAATGGTAAAAAATAATAATCCAAATCCAACCAGTAATGTCAAAACCAATGTTGTCCATGTCCGCGATTCTGATCCATGTGTGCAACGCACGCGTGATATGGTGGCGCGCATGTGGGCATATGACCCACGGGCAGTACCACAAAAATACTGGGATATGGCCGGCAATTATTTAAATCAGACAATCACAACACGCACATATGGCATTTGCCAGGACGTAGCATACACATGTCGCCCGGGGCAAATTCGACGCGACTGCGATCCGTGCGCTGTACCAAGTGCGCGCGACTGGGCACAAAGCATTCATGTGGCGGATATGATAAAGAAAAACTGTGGCACAAATATTAACGACCACACGACGGAATCAGGCGACGCAATAACTGAATAACATATGGTGTGTCGGTACGCGTTAAAATTTTTGCAAGTTTCGCCCTGTGTTCGGGACACAATACCAGACAGCCCGTATCAATGTTATATTTGTTTGCGCACCAATTTTTAAACACCAACTGTTCTGTGTACATTTTATCGTATTCGGCCCTGCTTAAATCCGGCGCGTTGTGGTGGGTTATAAATTCATTAATATCACGTGGATGAAATTGAAAACCAACCCCCAACAGAAAGTTTAATATCAGTCCCCAATCGCGATACATATGAAAACGGGTCGCATAATCAAAACGCGCACTGGGGTTCAATGCCCAAATATACTGGGCATAATAATAAGATACGCGTGCGGCGTCGTCAAAAATGTGATGAACTGCGTCGCGATGTCCAAACTTGATATTTAGACGGGGGTTGGTTGCCAAGTTATAGAAATATTCCAATCTATACGCCTCATTGATTATGTCTTTATACAACAGCCAAGAAATATTATAATCGTATGAAAATTTATGCGTGGTTTTGAATCCCGCATCGCGCAATTGTTTATCCAGATTTATCGCGCTGGATTTGATGTCGGCATATTGCGAAATTTGCCGTTTAGCATACAGGTCGGGTGTTTGTTTAATGTTATGTATATGTTCGCGCATATCATTCCCCAGTACCTGACGCACCGAGTCGCGCAAATCCAGAAGCGTGAATTTATCACCATTTTGAATCATTATAGCCCCCAAAGTTGAAAAGATTCTACACGATTATATGCATACGTCAATTAAAAATCCCGCCAGGTGGCGGGGATTTGTTATCGGTTGGTTAGTTGTAATTCTATGCGACGGTTTTTCTGTAATGCGGATGAATCGTTCCCCAATTCGACCGGATGCATATCGCCAAAACCACTGGGGACCAAGCGACGTGGGGACACGCCCGCCGCCGCCAATTCATTGGCAACCGCCGTGGCACGCAATAATGATAATTCTGTGTTATTTTTATATCCAGCAGTTCCGGAAATAACCTGTTTTTTATCGGTATGACCGTCGACACGAATAATCCAGTTGATGTCGGTTGGGATTTTTTCTTCCATATCCTTGATAACATTGGCAATCAGGTGCAACTGCTTTTTCCCATCATTGGATAATTTATACGAACCACTGGGGAATAAAATGTCACTGTTGACGATAAAACGGTCGCCGTCGGTTTGAATTGTCGTGCGGTCGCCCATGGCGATTTTAACCGCCTTGTAAAATTCGGACTGATATTGCGACATGTCTTTTAATTCTGCAACCTTGTCTGCAAGTGCACGGTTCAGGCGCGTTGACATTTCAACATACTGAATTTCCTGGGCACGGGATTTTTCTTCGGCGGCGTCCAGCGCAGTTTGCAATTTGGCCAATTGTTCAGCCAGGTTCAGACGCTGGGTTTCCATCTCGTCCTGGAGTTGTTTGCGTTCCAATTCAAGCGCGGCGGTTTTTTCCTTGTCTAATTTTGCCTGGTTCAACTGGGTATTTAAATCTGCAATTGTTTTTTGCAGGTCGTTGCCCTGGGATTGCAGTTCAAGTACCTTGGCCTCGTACGCGGTGATTAATTCCGTTACACTTAAATCCAGGTCATTTAATTCATTATTTAATTCTGTGTTGGATTGTTCTAAATCCTCTAACTGATTACGCGCCAGGATAAGCAGGCGTTTGGCCTCTATCTCGTCCAGGGACATTTGTTCAATGGTCTGGGCCTGTTCAGCGTTTGTCGCGCGCAACTGGGCAACCGTTTGTGCCCCGTTCGTTTTGTTAAATACACTGGTCGTGGTCCACAAAAACACAAAAACAATCATCAAAAATATCAAGATGATTACCAGGTTTGAAAATAAATCTACAAAGCCTGGCCATGGATTTGTTGATGTACGATAACGAATGTTCATCATGGTGTTACTCTCTCTCTTGTATCTATGGTTCTATATCCCTGAAATTGTTTGTTCCAGTGACTGAACACTTTTGGTCAATTCACGTGTTACCAAATCGATTTTTGGCAGTATCTGTGCGGTCGCATCCGTTGCAGAAACACGTGTGTGCGACGCCAGGTAATCTTCTAGTTCGTGATAAATCATGTTTTGGGCGGTTTGTACCTGTAACCCCAGGAATCCAACAATCAAACTGCCCCCCAGGCCCAGCAGCGAACTGGTAAATGCGGTGGCCATACCCGCCAACGGACGCGACAATCCCGCCTGCATCGACTGTAAAACGGTCTCGTCTGAAAAATTCAAATTACCAATTAATTCCGCAAAACCGCCAACCGTTAAAATTAATCCCCAAAATGTGCCAAGCAATCCCAAAAATATCAGCGTATTTGTTATATAGCGCACCGATTCACGTGAATCTTCGAACCGTAATAAAATCATTTCCATAAAACCATTTAACGTCGATGCAGATATGCGTTTAGGACGCGATGACAGCATTTGCGCAACCGGACGCAACAAGTGCGGTGGCAGTGTCATTCCACGACGACCAGATGTAAACCCGTGCAACCATTTATATTCAGGCAATAATTCGAACATTAACACAAAACACAATCCAATACCAAATAATGACGTGCCGATAATCACCCCGTTCAGCCAGATATTCGCAATGGCAATCGCCATAAAATCCGCCCAGAAATACAACACACCCGCAACCAACAGTGCGGTTATTAATGCCATACGATTAAGTGCGCCGTGAAAGTGTTTTGTCATCTAAACGTTCCCCCGCTTAATCATAGATTAGTAAATTTTAACGAATATTGTCAATAGACTTTATTTGGTTATTTACATATCGCAACATATGGTGGCAATGAACGCGCAGAATCTATTTCACCCGCACCACAATCCAGACAATTAAATCGCCGATTCTGGGAATGCGATTTGTCCAGGGGCACAGATATATTCGCAACCGCGTCCGTGTTTTCTATATACCTAGAATTTGGAAAACCAAAGTAAAATGCACGGGTCGGCCCGACACATTCCGCCACCGCACCGGGATAACAACGCGCGTCGTTCAGGCGTGCAGGATCGGGAACACAGGTTGACACACATGTATCATAGTTGATAACCATACGTTCGCAATCTGTACAGGATGTTTGTGGAACACGCAGTGTCGCACCAATCGCACCATAGACAACCCCAGATGTGATATGTGCACACTTCTTGGTATTAGCCGTACCCGTGGGATCAACAACACATTCCCATTCAAGCGTGTTATAATTTAAACGGGCAACCATTTTTTCAGGGCAACTTTTATCTGGGAACGGGTCAATACATTCCCAAACACTGTCAACCATAACGGCCGCCTGATTGTCAGCGCACAGGGGTTTGCGCGACTCGTCCGCGACACATTCGTATAAATCAGAATCCCATATCATATCACCACCACAGTCCGTTTTGACATTTTGACCAACACACTGCCAACGGCCGAAACGATATGCCTTGGCCGTGCCAACCGGACAAAAGACATCGGGCGCAGGCGCAATATCGTATTCAGTGCCAGCGTCTGGAATTTCATACTGGGTCAAATATACCAATTGACCATCAACCAATTCCATATTCGCAATAATTTCAGATGGAATTTGACGACGCAGGGATGAACCACCAGACATTATCATATTGTCGTCCAACAATCCAAATGTGCCAGCATCTGAGTAGTACGTTTCCAATATTTCCATCATCGCATTATGTTCATTGGAATCCAGGGGGGCGGTCGCAGTAACAATGTAACTGAATGCGGGTTTTTTATTTTTTACAACTTCACAATTGGTTGTTTTTAATTTGCTATCCAGACAGATAAATTTGCTGACTATGCCATTTTGTTCAATACAAATATCGTTAAATTCCGCCCCATTAATTTGGGCGTTGTGCATGGCGGTTGCACACTGGGCAATTGTGCGCAGGTCAGAACGTGATACGGCATATTCTGTGCCATGCTGCGCGACAGTCTGGCTGGGCGAATCCATCAGGTAATAACCAGCCATAAATAATGCAACCAATATCATGATAAAAATATTCATCATTCCCCCTTGCGATTTATAAAAAGTCTAGGTAATATACAAATAAATTGCAACAGGAAATGGATGCGGTCATGAAAAAATTTTTATTACTGTTTGTATTAATTTTAGTGGCAGGATGCGGATTTAAACCAATGTTTTCAGGCCAAGACACAAATATCTATGTCGAACCAATCAGTGGCATTAATGGTATCGAATTGCGAAATGCACTGTGGGCAAAATTTGGCGGACAACGTGGGGCGGACGCAACATATAAATTGACGGTAAAACTGAACACACCAAACACCCAGTACAAGGCCCTGGAACAAACCGGGGATGCCACATGGCAAGAAGTATCTTTGACCGCGACATATGTGTTGACGCACAACGGTGAACAAATCGCCAGTGGAACGGAACGCGCGGCGGAATCTTATACGTTTGTGCGATACCTGGTGGCGTCAAATGCGTCGTATAATAACGCAGTCAAAAATACAATTAATGTTCTGGCCGAGAAAATTGGAACGCGCGCAATTGCAGAAACATACAAGTATGCACACACTGACAAAAATACGGATGCCAAATAATGAAATGGAAAGACGCTGATTTTAAAGGTGGCATCGAAAAAATCCGCGCGGTATTAATTTATGGTCCGGACGCCGGTCAGGTTGATGAATACTGTGATTTGGCCGTCGAAAAATTGGGCATTGAAAAAGATAACTTGTTCGCGTTGGATTCAGATGAACTGCGCGAAAAGCAAGACGCCCTGTTTGCCGAGGCATGCACACCATCTATGTTTGGTGGGCGAAAAATGGTAATTATTTCCAATGCAGGGGATGCATGTGCGAAACAGGTGGCAGACCTGGTTAATCATGGGGGACTGTGTGCAACTGTTATTGTGGCGGCGGGCGATTTGCGCGCGGGGGGCGGATTGCGTGCCATGTTCGAAGGCGCGGATAATATGGCGGCATTGGCGTGCTATACAGATGATGCGCGCACGTTGGCAACACTGATACGGAACGAATTATCGGCGGCGGCGGGAATACAGCAGATTACACCAGATGCAATGGCATATATGACGTCGCACCTGGGGGGGGATCGGGGAATTACGCGTGGTTTTTTGACCAAAATTGCACTGTATGTTGACGACAAACGCATTGTGGAACTGTCTGATGTGGAAAAGTGTTTGCCTGATACAGGCGCGGCAGATATTGACGATTTCTTGTATTCACTGACGGCGGGACATATTCAGCCAACGATGCAGGCGTTGGACAGATTGCTGTACGACAACAAAGAACCAAATATGCTGATACGTATGTTGGTGGGACATTTTAAAAAACTGCAAACTGCGGTTGTTGATGGGCAATTACCACGCCTGTTCTGGAAGGTAGAAGATAAATTCAAACAAGCAATCAAAATTTGGCCAGACGCGGAAATAACCGCTGTGCTGGTGCGGTTAAACGAACTGGAACGCCAATTGCGCACAACGGGCATGCCCGGTGAAATACTGTTGCGCGATTTCGCACTGAAACTGTGTGCGCGGGCGGCAAAATTGGCAATAAAACGAAGGAATTAAATAAAATGTTGGCATCTGTGTACGCACCCAAGGATTTTAAAAGATTGCGCGCGGCGGGCGATGTTGTGGCGCGTTGCTTTGACTTTATTTCACCGCATATTCGGGCGGGGATTTCAACCGGTGAAATTGACCGTATGGTTGCACAATTTCTGAAAGAAAACGGGGCGCGGTCGTCTGACCTGGGATATCAAGGATATCCAAAACATATTTGCACATCCGTTAATGATGTAATTGTTCATGGCATCCCCAGCGATGAAGTAATATTAAAAGATGGCGATATTGTAAACGTTGATCTGACCGCAGAGTATAAGGGATTTCATGGCGACGCATCGCGTATGTTTATGATTGGCAATGTTAGCCCCCAGGCACGTAAATTGGTGCAGGTGTGCCAGGATGCACTGAATGCTGCAATTTCCATCTGTGCGCCGGGTGTACCACTGTCCGAGATTGGCAAAACAATCGAAGAAGTTGTGAATCCGCACGGTTTTTCAATTTCACGCGACTTTGTTGGGCACGGTATTGGCAAAGTTATGCACGACGACCCACAGATTTATCATTTCTATGATAAACGCTGGGACAAGGTTAAGATGGTACCGGGGTTGGTGTTCACAATTGAGCCTATGATTAACACCGGTTCGGCCGAGTGCAAAATTGACGCAGATGGTTGGACGGCACGCACGGTGGATGGCGGATTGTCCGCACAGTGGGAACACACAATCGGAATCACCGAAGATGGTGCAATTATTTTCACAGAAAAGATGATCTGATAAAAACTATGGCAAAGTCAGACGAACTGTTTCATGTGGGTCACCGTGAAAGACTGAAAGAAAAACTGCTGAACGGTCAATTGGCAGACTATGAAAAATTGGAATTATTGCTGACATACGCAATACCACGTCGCGATGTAAAGCCACTGGCGCGCAAACTGATTGCACAATTTAAAAATATATATTATGTGTTGCGTGCACCGGTTGAAGAACTGGTCAAAGTGCCTGGGATTGGTCATAATACAGCCATACTGATTAAATTATTTCATGAACTGGAATTGATATCGTATGAACAACGCGCAGTATCTGGGACATATTTACAAGAAGACAAATTTAGAAATGCATATTGCCGCACTTTGATTTCAAATGCGACTGTTGAAAAATTCTTTGTGCTGTATATGGGCGCAAATATGCAATTGATATATGTGGAAGAACACTCGAACGGGACGATTGATCAAACAGGTGCATATCCACGTGAAATTGCCAAGAAGGCATTGCAACTGAATGCGTTAAGTGTGTTGCTGTTGCATAATCATCCTGTTTCGAATAACAGTCTGTCACTTGACGATTGCACTCTGACCGAACACGTAATCCAGGCATTAGAACCATTGAATATAACGTTGTATGACCACCTGGTATTGGCATCAAATGGCGTTTTACATTCTTATCGCGCGTTACCATGGTTGCAAAAGAAATCGTTAAAGTCGTAAATCTGCGGGCTGGCCAGATGACGTCAGGGGCGCGGCCGAATATGGAACTTCGTGAATGGTCGTATCATCATAGACAGCACCAGAATCATAAATATCAAAATCTTCGTATAAATCATATTCATCACGCGATTTTAATTTTGCATTGCGCGCATCTAACAGACGGTTCATTTCAGACATTGGTACAGATATCGTACGACAGCCACGCGCAAATAAATCATCACCATATATCAGGTTCATCATTGGCCCTGCAATTGATAGCACCCCAAACATAACAATCAAATTACGCAGGTTGGTGAAAAAATCATTTTTTGCGCCACGTATCATTGATATTGCCCAGCCCACAATCATTGTCCCAGTTAATACAGTTATAAACCACCAGGCATAGTTGGCAAAAATCTCGAAACTGCGCAGGATACAGGATGGATCTTCCATATATACAAAATCAGGGTCCACACGAATATTGTGAAACCCGGAATTTGTTAGCAATCGAATTATCGTATCTGCGTTCATATCAATGCGTTATGCGCCCTGCTTTTTTGATGCGGCGGGGGTAAAAAATCCAGGAATAGAGAAATCTTCGTCGTTGGCCGCAATTCCCGCCCAGCCAAATAAATCACCCATCAAGCCATTGTCATCACGTTTGGCCTTTTTAAACGGCAGGATGTTTTTTAATTTCCCAATTTTACCTGCGCCCGATGTTTTTGGGGCGGCGGGAATTTTATCCTGGTTGTCGGCAAATTCAGTTGCCAATTGCGCCAATGTCGCGTCGGCATCGTCGGTTTCAAAAATATCAATTGGGGTTTCATCCACTTCGGCGATTGGCTGAACATCTTCGCGCAGGGGTGTCATACTTTCCAATAATTGTTCCAGCGTCTTTTCCATTTGTGGCACAGGCGCATCGTCCGTTATCATATCGCCAATTGAAACGGGTTCAGCCACATCATCGGTGGAATCGACCGGGGTGGATAATTCGGCATCAATGCTGATATCAGATATTACTGCACCATCCGCCGTATCAATTTCAGGTTCAACAATCGCGTTTACAACTGGTTCTGTGACAGGTTCGGCAACCACAGTGGCAACAGGTTCAGTTACCGGTTCGCGCGTTTCATCACCGGCAGACAATATTGATAAAATTGGAATAACTGGGTCTGGGGTGCTTTCAACCATAGATTCAATGACCGGTTCGGGAATTGGTTCAACCACCGGTTCGATAACTTGTTCGGCCATGACGACAGGTTCAATTGTGGGTTCTGATTCAACCATGGGCATGGCAACAGATTCCACGCTTTCCGGGGCAACAACATCATCAACAACGACCGGTTCGACAACATCGACCATTGGCGCATCCACATTGTCCGCACCCGTTAATGCAGTATCACTGTCCACCGGAACACCAAACAGAATCGTATCATTATCCAGCCCCAGAGCCGCACGCACAGAATCAAAAGCCGCACGAATTTCAGACATTTCAAACACTTCGTTACCGGAAATATAGATTATTTTGGTCTTCATAAATTCATCCCCCACAGTATATGGTCGCATTATATCACATTTTAGGGTTGAACGCATATAAAAAATGTCTTAAACTGAAAATATGGCGGATATAAAACAGCAAATTTTTCAAGAACTGACCCACCTGGAAGAAGCGGCCGCAAAATTACGCGGCACGGCGATTCATGCGGGCAAGCAAACGGATTTAGAGGTGGCAATCCTGACCGAACAGGTGCGCACCCTGCGCGATAAAAATGCGCGCGCAGCCGACGCGATTGATAAATCTTTATCTATACTAAGGAAATTGAAAAAATGAGTGTTGTTTCCATACCAATTGTAAATAAAAACTATCCCATGGGATGTGAAGACGGGCAAGAGGCACGTCTGGTTGAATTGGGCAAAATGGTGGACGCACGCGCGCGACAGATTTTGGATAAGATTGGGCCATTACCGGAAAATGCGCTGTTGGCGACGTTGTGCATCGTCCTTGCAGACGAGGTTAATAACCGCCCTGCCCCAGCCGCGACAGATGCGGATTTAAAGGAAATACTGGCCCGAATTCGCGAAATTAAGCATAAGATTGCACAATAAAATCCCGCAATGTCCACCCACGCAAACATTCGTTTGCGCGGGGCCCGGATGGGGGATTTTTATGAGATATGGACAGGAATATTACGATAAATAAAAGTTTATCTAAGTTTGCCCGTTGGGCAAATTTCGCTAAACTTTTATTTATAGCAGTATAATAAATCACCCACGGTGGTTATCCCGTGGGTGATTTGTTTTATTACAGAAACAAATTATTCTGCGTCTGTTGTTTCAGTGGCCGCTTCGTCGGCGACAGGCGCTTCGACAGCAGGTTCTGCGACAACTTCTTCTTCGACTTCTTCAACCTTTTTTGTGCCGAATGTCAAAGATTTACCCGCAACCAATGCATCGATTTCGTCCTGGGTTTGTGCAACATAAATTTTCACAGGAACGATAACATCTGGGTGCAACGCGATGGTTGTATCGAACGCACCAACAGATTTAATTGGGGCACCCAACATAACCTGGGCGGATTCAACAGATACATTTGCAATTTCTTTCAACATACGTGCAATGTCACGTGTTGATACAGAACCGTACAACTGACCTGTGTCACCAGCCTGGCGAATCATGTGCAGTTTTGCATTCTTGACTGCGTCAACGTTTGCTTCTGCGTCCTTTTTCGCGGCTTCTTGGCGGGCGGTCAATTCGGCCTTTTTCGCTTCGAACAAGGCAACGTTTTCACGTGTGAAACGCATTGCTTTGCCGTTTGGCAACAAATAGTTGCGTGCGAAACCTGTTTTAACTTCGACTGTGTCGCCGATGTTGCCCAATTTTGTGATTTTTTCTGTTAAAATAACTTTCATTTTATCTGTCCTTATATTCTATAAGTTAGGGATTAACCCAAATTGTTACGTACGAATGGCATCAAGCCCAAGTGACGTGCACGTTTGATGGCGGTTGCCAATGCGCGCTGATCCTTCTGGGAAACGCCGCTGATGCGGGATGGCACAATCTTACCACGTTCGGTGATATAGTGTGACAGTGTCTTGATGTCTTTGTAATCGATAACCTTGCCCTTTAATGGGTTTGATTTTTTACGATAAATTGCTGCACGGACTGCCATTATTCTGCCTCCTCGGTATTCTTTTTCATCATGATAGATGGTGTTTTTGCCAGTTCATCAACACGAACATTCAAGAAACGGATAACGTCTTCGTCAATGCGTGAACGACGTTCCAATTCTGTAATCTGGGCACCCGGCAATTCAATGTTCAACATGACATAGTGTGCCTTGCGATTTTTACGAATGATGTATGCCAAATTTTTCAAACCCCAGAATTCTGTGGATTTAACATCACCACCCAGTTCTTTGATGATTTCTGTGAATTTAGCCGCTTTTTCTTTAACCTGCGGTTCGGTCAGGTCCTGACGGAAAACCAAGACGCTTTCATAGTAAGCCATTTTATTTCCTTTGGTCTTATATCAGCCGACGACCCCATGTCGCCAGCAGGAACAGGCCATATTATGGCAATTTATAAACAAAAATCAAGTGTTTTTTATTTGCCGAATTTGCCACTGCGTGGGAAACCAACCGGAACAGTGCGACCCTGGGACGCGCGACGGCCACGCCATGGCGCCCAATCGTCCAACTTGGTCGTGCCACGACCCGTGGTCCAGCCAAATCCGTTCGCTGCATCAAAGAACATAATATCCAAAACATACGTCCGTTCGGCGTTGTATTTTTGCAGTATCACACCCTTGCCACGGGACATTTGCGGAATTTCGTCGGTCCCAAATATCAACAGTTTGTCGTTCGAACCCGACATCGCAACTGTGTCACCCGTCACACGCACACACATGTGCGCAGGATTTTTTGGTTCGGTATTCATAACCTGTTTACCATTCTTGGTCTGGGCAACGCAGCCGTCGCCTGATATGATAAATCCGTTCCCGTGACGCGACACCAACAAATATTTTGCATTAACATCCAAAACAAATGCGTGGACAATTTCTTCGTCGGCGGCAATATCTGCCATCATGCGGACAGATTCGCCAAAGCCACGCGCAGACGGCAATTCGTTCGCGGACAGTGTGAACATCTTGCCCGACGAGCCAAATAAATTGATTTTATCAATCGACATTGCATGGAACGCAGTTTGCAGTTCATCACCTTCTTTGAATTTCAAATCCAGCGCATTTAAATCCAAGTGTCCCTTGGCCGCGCGAATCCAGCCCATTGTTGACAAGATGATGGTCAACGGTTCTTTTTCAATAAATTCGTCTGCGTTGACAACGATTTCTTCGGTCTGTTCCGCCCAGGTTGTACGACGACGGCCCAGTTTTGTCTTTTTATCATATGTCTTTTTAATGTCGTTAAACCATGCCTTTAACTGGTCATTTTGGGCATCGTCACTGGCCAATAAACTTTGCAACTGTTCCTGTTCGGCACGCAGGGCGGCGTCTTCGCGTTTGATTTCCATTTCTTCTAGTTTACGCAGGGAACGCAGGCGGGTGTTTAATATCGCCTCTACCTGAATATCGGTCAGTTTGAATTCGGCAATTAATACCCCCTTGGCATCATCTTCGTTGCGGATGATTTCAATAACACGATCCAGATTCAAATAAACGACCAGCAAACCGCCCAGAATTTCCAGACGACGTGCAATATTGTTCAGACGCCATTTTGTGCGACGCTGCAGAACCAGTTTCTGATGCGCGATAAATTCACGCAACACATCGCCAATCGGCATAACACGTGGCGCGCCATTGGAATCAATCACATTAAAGTTCATGTTGAATCGGTATTCCAAATCCGTCAACGCAAACAGGTGTGCCATCATTTTGTCCGCCGGGATATTACGCGTCTTCGGCGTAATCACAATACGAACGTCGGTTGTTGATTCATCGATGATATCATCAACCAGTGGTAATTTCTTGGAATCAATCAGGCTTGCAATTTGTTCAACCAATTTAGATTTTACAATACCATATGGGATTTCAGATATCACAACATGCCAACCGCCACGTTCCAGGTTTTCAATTTCCCAGCGCGCGCGAATGCGGAATGCACCCTTGCCCGCTTCGTAATTTTTAACAATGGTATCAAAACTGTCAATCAAAACACCACCGGTTGGAAAATCAGGCCCGACCATCTTTTTCATAATTTGGGCGGTCGTCGCGTCCGGTTTATCAACCACCAGGTTCAGGGCATCGCAAACCTCGGCCACGTTATGGGTTGGGATATTCGTTGCCATACCAACCGCAATCCCCATACCGCCGTTCGCCAACAAATTCGGAAATGCGCCCGGCATTACAACCGGTTCCATCGTCGTGCCGTCAAAGTTCGGCATCATGTCAACACTGTCTTCGTCCAGTCCCTCCATAATCAGCATGGCGGCGTCGGTCATTTTAGATTCTGTGTATCGATATGCCGCCTGGGGGTCACCGTCAATGTTACCAAAGTTACCCTGGCCATCAATTAATGGATAGCGTACGGAAAAATCCTGGGCCAGGCGGACCATTGCGTCATAAACAGACGAATCCCCGTGCGGATGATAATGACCCAACACGTCACCCACAACCGTCGCACATTTACGAAACGCGGCGTTGGGGGCCAATTTCTGGCGCAACATGGAATATAAAATACGGCGGTGTACAGGCTTTAACCCGTCGCGAACGTCCGGCAAGGCGCGCGAAACAATCGTACTGACCGCATAAGACAAATAACGTTCAGATAACGCGTCTGATAACTGTTGTGAATCAATGTTTTCAATAATTTCTTTTCCCATAGCATAGGGAATTTAAAACATTTCAAAAAAAATAACAACACAAAAATTCCCCCAAATGGGGGATTTACTACATAGTCTTTTGATTTAGTTTTAAATCAATAGCCAGGTTTTTCGCCATTTCAACACGCGACATTGATACAGATGGGGTGGCGTCTGTTATTATCGGCATATAGTTATCCATATCAAAACGGCCAAAATAACGGTCTCGCGCCATACGAACCAATGTCGTATGCGGGTAAGTTGCCAACATAACCGCCGGTGTTTTTTCATCTGAAATGAATTCAATCAGTTCATCTGACGGCATGGATTCAATGCGCTTTAACTCAGCCGCATATTCAGCGCGGGCAATTTTACGCGTGTCGGCGGCAAAAACATTCGACACATCATAGGTCTTGAATATATCGCCCAGGTTTTCACGATTGTGCCCAACATAGATGTGACGACCGGTGGAATCTGGAATAAATTTACCATCGTCCAGACGACCACGCCCCAGATACATAACGGCGTGGAATTTGCTGCGACTGCCGCGATAGCGCGGAACAATCAAGATAGCCCCCGCATCCAAACCATCGGCACTGAAATTACGGGATGCAAATTTTTGTACATGTTCCGCACGCACAGAATCAGGCGTATCGGCATTTACACGATTACGCGCCAGATATTTATCCAACGCGGCATTATATGCAGAATCAGTTTCATGCATCACACCGTTGTGAATACAATCCGGAAAATCGGGCGTATTATACTTTTTATCCATATGATATTTAAAACCCACACATGCGGTGCGTGCGCCGTCGGGGATAATCGTTATTGTATCACCCATTTCGTCCAATGCACGCGACAGATGTGTATATTGCCCCCATACGCAATGCATGCCAACGGGCGCGCCCGGCAATTCACGGCGCACCGCGGCGCGATAACCACTGCGCCCCATCAGGGGGTGTAATTTTTCCTGGGCGCGCAACATGTTGGACACGTATATGTCACGCAGGCTGTCGGCCTTGGTATCCAGGTAAATTTTATTTATCTTGTTTTCAACCGATATGTCATAGCGCAACGTACGCATATATGACACCCGATGTGTGTTATTAGTGGGGATCAAGGTGGCATCCCCATCATTTTGCGCCGTCGTCAGCCCCGGCCCAATCATTAATGCCGCACCAGAAAAAATATACGGCAATGTCCACTTCCATTTCATATAAACACCTTTGCAATCAAACAGACACAATAAACATAATGCATGTTTATACGCATCTAATTGTTAATATTCGTTTTTATTTTGATTGGTTCGTCACATACAGAAAAATTGCGACGTACATTCAGACATAAATGCCCCGACTTGCCATAACATCATAAGAACCGGCAGCCCGCCCCGTTTCCAGGGAACCAAAGTTTGTATGTACAATATACTGATAAACACGGGTTTTGTCAAGTCCATCACTGTGTTTTTTTGCTAGTTTGCAGTTGTAGACCCCCTCTTCGTTAAAACTTCGTGGGACGGGTATATGGCACTGCGATAAATAAATGCGGAATAAAAAATCCCGCCGGATGGCGGGATTTTAATTATTCATCGTCACCTTAAAGTTCGCCCAACATTGTTGAAACCCAATTTTTCGTCTGTGTTGGATCTGGGTCTTTGGTTGTATCACCATTTACAGACATACATGTGCGAATTTGGGCGCGACATGCGTTTATTGCGATATTATTACTTTTTTTGTAATTATTCGTTGCTAAACATGATGATACATCAGTTATGCAATTTTCAGCATAGTCGGCAATAACCGCATCCTGGGCAACCTTGATCTTGGTCAATGTGCGTTGCAGGTATTCCTTGACCACGTCATTGGCTGGGTTATATGTACGGTTGGCTGCAGTCGTTCCAGTGTATGTATAATCCTGGCACTTGTTCAGGACGGACATACACATACCATAGTTTTTGCCATCTTCGTTATAACCGATTTTGTACAGCAAATAGTTTGACATGATATCAGAGGTCTGTTTCTGCGCGGTCGTCCCAACTGTTTTGGAAATATAATCCGCCAGTGTCCCCTTGTCGTTATCGGTGCCGAACGCATACTTGTTGGTATCATAGAACCATGTACTGTACAAGGTTTTGGATGTACCATAATCGATACCAGGAGCTGTCAACGCAGTTGTACTTACCACATAACCCGGGGTTGAGCCGACAACGATTTCGCCGTCAACGATATATTTACCCGTTGGGTCAAGGCAGTATTCATAATCTGTACCGCAGACATAGTCGTCCTGCATACAGGAATCCAGTGCATTTACGCAACCACGCAGGTCATATGAATTCTTCTGTTGTGCGACCATCAAACGTGCACGTTGCAGTACACCCTTGGCATTGCGGACAGTTTGATTCATTTCTTCGTTCGTGTCGGTCAAACTGCGTTCATATGCGATACACTGTTTATCAATTTCCAGGTCATATGAATTTGTGATAACGGAAATATCAACACCCTGGGCCGCACAGCTGTTCAGAACCGCCGCCTTGCACCGCGTTGCCGCCGTTTTATACAGGGTTTCGCCACGCTGGTTGCTGATGGATGATGTGTCCGCCGTTGTTGTGCCGAACAATGACGCCAGGTCAAAGCCAGTGCTGTCGATACTGAAATCCAACAGGCCAGACAAATCGAATCCCATGCCCGCATCGGATACAGTCGATGCTGATCCACCCTTGACATCAACAATTAAATTCTTGATTCTGTCCAAATCGTTTTTCAACTGGGTATTATCCTGGGTTGATTGCATTTGGATTTCAGCCTCGGTCTGGGTGAATAATGTTTCAATTTCATCCGCCGACAGGCCGATATACTGAATCTGTTGGGCAACATCCTGTAATGCTTCGGTTGCAGCCTTTAACGCTTCTTCTGTCTTGGCATAATTTTTGATATTTTTCGAACATGAACAACGTCCCTGGTTATCGTCCAGAACATTACAGAAGTTATCCATACATGATGTATATTGCGCCTTGCAAAAATCGGTGATTTGCGCCAATTCGTCCATTGTTTGTGTTGCATCCGCCGCAGATTCAGCCGTTGTCACAACATTAGATGACGTCGATGATATTGTCGGGATACGTGCACGAACCGCACTGGCACGGGAACTGACACGACCGGTGTACAATGGTGTGTTTACGGTATCCGTCTGAACAATAGACGCACGGGCCGCCGTTGTTGGCGCGGACTGCATTGCGCGACGCGTTGTCGCAATTTGTTGTGTGCCGTTTGTCGCACTGCGCGCAGCACGCGTTGAAACACGCGAAACCGTACCCCGGGCCGACGCATTCGTCGCCGTACGCGCCGTCACAGCATTTGACGTCGTACGATTTGACGCCGTCACACGACCCACATTGGCACGCGAAGATACATTCGCAGACGCAGTCGATGGCACAGCACGCGACGCATTACGATTCGCAGTACGTGGATTTACCGAACTGGGCTGGGCCACAGGGGCAACAACCACCGTTTCTGTTGCGGCATCGATTTCTTCGCCCGATGGTTCTTCGTCAGAATATTCAATCACACCGTCATAGAAAACGGGCGCAACCTCAGCAAATGCGGGCAACACCAACAATCCACTAAGCACGGCAATAAATCTTTTCATGGTAAATCCTTCCCTTCTATTACACATGATTTTATCATATCTGTAAATTTATTACAAATGAAAAAATCGTGTTTTTGCGGTATTTCTATTTTATTCCGGATACGTGTTTCTGCCACCGCCAAGCGGATGCCAACGTTTCATTTAGCGGAACAACCGCGCGCCAATTCAATACACGCGACGCCAAATCACAATTTGCCCAGATGGCCGGAACATCGCCGGCGCGACGCGGCGCAATCCGATACGGCAAATCAACCCCGGTCGCATCACGGAATGCGTTTATCAATTCCATAACGGACGCGCCCCGCCCCGTTCCCAGATTGAATACGCCAACACCCGTCGCACCCGATAACATATGACGCAATGCCGCCACGTGCGCATGCGCCAAATCGTTTATATCAATGTAGTCACGCACACAAAATCCATCGGGCGTATCATAATCATCACCAAAAACATTCAAATATTCGCGAATCCCGGCCGCGGTCTGGGTAATATACGGCATCAGATTATTCGGCACACCGTTGGGCAATTCGCCTATTTCCGCCGATGGGTGTGCGCCAATTGGATTAAAGTATCGCAACAGTGTGGCACTGATTTGCGGGTATGCGCGCACCGTATCGCGGATAATGTTTTCGCCCATAACCTTGGTCGCGCCATATGGGGATGTGGCCGGTTGCAGTGGGGTCTGTTCGGTAACAGGAAGTTTTTCTGGCACACCGTACACCGTTGCCGATGACGAAAAGACAATGTTTGGCACGCCAAATTCACGCATCAAATCCAGAACATTTATCAGACCGCCCAGGTTGTTGCGATAATACAACAGTGGATTTGATACGGATTCGCCAACAGCCTTGAACGCGGCAAAATGAATCACACCGACTGCATCACGATGCGTTGCAAATGCAGAACGCAGCGCGATAATATCTGTGCAATCCACATTTACAAATTCTGGGCGCGTGCCGGTAATGCGCGCGACACCGTCCAGTGAATCAATCTGCGAATTGGACAGATTATCAAATACCACCACATCAAAACCAGATTCAATCAACGCAACACAGGTATGCGAACCGATATAGCCCGCCCCGCCGGTAACAATTATTTTTTGGGACATAAAAAAAACTCCTTTGGTTTAATTATAGCGTGGCATATAGACAAGGCAAAGGTAAATATTCCCAATTTATTAAAAAATATAATGAATTTTTGTTGCGGGTGTGTTATTGTTTGACTATAATCGTCAAAAAAAATTAAGCAAAGGGGTATTTGGTTGTCGATATTAAAAAAAGTTGCGGTTTGGATTTTGGCATTGCCCCTGATGGGGTGCACAACCGTGCCGACAACAACACGCGATACGCGCCTGGGCGAATATACGCCCAAGGTTACATCCACAGACTTTGAATACGACCCATATGACACCCCGATTGCACAATGCTATGCGAATGAATTGGCGGCCAGCGATGACACGTCGGGCGCGACACTAATCGAAGATGGATTGTCGGCGTTCGTCATTCGTTCGGCGTTCGCGCGTATGGCGACCAAGACGATTGATTTACAGACATATATTTACAGTAACGATTTTTCATCCAAGGTTTTAATTGCAGAACTGAAAAGCGCGGCCGACCGCGGGGTCAAGGTACGCATACTGTTGGATGATTACGGGACAAAATCTGATATCGTGGATGTAATGCTGTTGAATCAGCACCCGAATATAGAAGTGAAAGTCTTTAACACCGTCGCCAACCGTTCGAAACTGTTATATTATCCCCAGTTTTTGACAGACTTTAATCGACTGAATTCGCGTATGCACAATAAACTGTTCATTGTGGATAATATCGCATATATCACCGGCGGTCGTAATGTGGGCAGTAATTATTTCTATCCGGAAACAGCGTCGAACTTTTCAGACACAGACGTTTTGTTTATCGGTGACATGACGCACTTTGCCACCGACAGTTTTAATGAATACTGGAATCATCACCTGTCTATTCCGGCGTCAGTGTTCCCCAAGGCAAAATCTAAAAAAGCGTTAAAAAAACTGGAAAAATCATTCGCAGAAATTGAACGGCGCGCATCCGAAGACGTTCGCAAATATAACACCATCATCAATATGGCAATGCGCGAATATAAACAAAAACGATTTGATTTCAGTTGGGGACGCGGAAAATTCTTGGCCGATCCGCCTGAAAAAGTCGAAATGACCATGGATGAAAAAGAAGCGTATCGTGGCGACATTGTTCGCGCGTTGCAGCACCTGTGGAACAAAACACGTAATTCCGTCTATTTGTCGGCGGCGTACTTTGTGCCGGGACAAGGCGGACTGGAACACATGCTGGGCGAAGAAAAGTCCGGGGTGCATATGACGATTGTAACCAATTCTTTGGCGTCTACAAACGCGCCAACCGTTTATGCAAAGTGGGAAAAATACAGAAAACAATTAATCGAATCTGGGGCGGAAGTGTACGAATTCATGGTGTCGGCCGAAAATCTGCGGGGCAAAGAACACGACCGTGAACGCAAACAGTCCAGTTTTTCGGTCCTGCACAGTAAAACCATGGTGTTTGATGATGATATTTCATGGATTGGCAGTTTTAATCTGGACCCGCGCAGCGCGTACTACAACACTGAAAATGTGGCGATTTTTGAAAGTCGCGACTTTGCCAACAAGTTGCGTGAAATGATTATCCAAGACACCCAGACATCGTGGCGCGTTACACTGGACGATGATGGCGACCCGGTATGGACGGGGTCGCGCCCGGGGGATGAAAAACCACGGGTATACAAACATGCGCCGGATACCAGTTTGTTGCGCAGAATTTGGAAAAATATTAGTAATTTAGTGCCAGAAAAGTTCGTATAAAAAATCCCCACATTTGGGGATTTTTTTAATGCGTATGTGATGCGATATGCAAAATCAGACTGACAAAAAATAACACTGTTATAATACTAACAACAATCTTTTGCGTGCGATGCGATTTATTGCCACCGCAATGCGCGCACGCACAACGGCAATCACGCCAAACCAAATACCAAGACAATACCAGCATACACCCAGAAAATACAAACAACCATGGTTCTAGCCAATGTGGTAAAACATGGAAATGTGCAGCGTCCGGCGCAACCAACCCAATAACCGCCAACAACATTGGCAGACCACAGCAAAATATATGTGGCAATATCGTCGCAAAAATCCCAATCTTAACTGCTTTGTTTTTCATACATAGTTCCTTGGTCGTATGGGCAATTATATATTTTTTTATAATCATAGCAACCAATAAAATATTGACAATATTCCGATAAGTGATATAAATCGAACATGACAGATTTATCAGAAGCAGATTTTTTTTCAACGCGTGCTTTTCACGACCACGACCCGGTCTATTTATTCACAAATGAAAATATATACGGAACATTGAAAACGGCCGGCGATATATCAAATAAAAAAATTCTGACCGTTGGTGCGTCGGGCGATCATGTGTTTGAATCATATTTGCTGGGCGCAAAGGACGTTCACACATTTGATATAAATTCCAGTCAAAAAAATGTAATTGAATTAAAAAATCATATGATTCGCGAATTGTCATATTCAGATTTTATGGATTTCTTTTTCAGTCGCAGAAACTTTTTTAATCAGAAAATTTTAGCACCAATCAAATCAAAATTTTCAGGTGATTTACAGGCGTTTCTGAAAAAATGTACTGTTGGTGACACACGTAAAAACTTTAAATACCGTGCCGCACACACAAGCCAATATGACATCACCAAATTACAATACATTGCAAGTAAATCTAATTTCAATACCGTTCGCGACAGATTGCCCGAACATATACCATTTAAACACTGTGATATATCGACTGTGTACTGGGCGATGCAGAACAATGTACAAAAATATGGCACACACTATCTGGAACACGCAAATATTCCATTTGAACAAAGTAGGCCTGAATTGCACGCGGATTTTACAGAACGATATGATTTAATTTTATTATCAAATATTTTTTCATACTTATATGGCGATTCGTACAACCCAGAAGAAAGATTAAAACGAACCCAGCGCAATGTGCTGGTGCCACTGATTGCGAATAATTTATCCGAAAATGGGCGCGTATATTTTCATTATGATTGGAATGGGAAAACGGCGGAATGGGTAAACTTTTTGCATTACTTTCAATCCAAATATAACACCACGGTGCAGTATGTGGCACGTACGGTTGACGGCGCATTTCATGATTACAAATTCGATATGGTTTTATACGCCACACGAAAGCAACGTTAACAAACAATGGCATCCCCAGCAGGACTTGAACCTGCATCTAATTCTTAGGAGGAACTTGTTCTATCCGGTTGAACTATGGGGACGGGTAAACGGTGATATTTTATTCCCAACAAAATAATATTGCAAGCCAACATTTGCAACGATATAATGCGTGGGCAAAAAAAAGAAAGATTCAGGAAATGGGCAGCAGACTTGTCGGATATGGTTCTTATTTACCAGAACGCGTTATGAAAAACGCGGACTTTGAACGTGTTATGGACACAACCGACGAATGGATTGTCACACGCACAGGGATTCGCGAACGGCACTTTGCGGCGGAAAACGAAACCGTGGTTGATATGGCAGTAACAGCCGCCACGCGCGCGTTGGACAACGCAAATTTATCCATTGATGATATTGATTTGGTTATTGTCGCAACAACGACACCGGAACTGGATTTCCCGTCCGTTGGGGTTCAGGTTTTGGGACGACTGGGGGCGACACACAACATACCGGCGTTTGATGTACGCGGGGCGTGCACGGGGTATATTTATGCGCTGCATTGCGCACGTGCGTTCTTTACCGCAGGGATTCACAGACGCATTATGATAATTGGCGCGGAAAAGATGACCCGTTTTGTTGATATGACCGATCGTTCAACCGCCGTTTTGTTTGGCGATGGCGCAGGCGCATTGATATTTGAACATTCATCGTCCAGTTATTCAGGAATTATCGATACCGTCGTTATGGCCGATGGGCGCGATTTTGAATGCCTGCACGGAACAGACGACCACAAGATTTCTATGAACGGACCAGAAACATATAAAAAGGCCGTTCAATGTATGCCCGATGCCGCGCGATATATTATGGAACACGCCGGTATTACCGCGGAAAATGTTGACTGGATTATTCCGCACCAGGCAAACCTGCGTATTATTTCCAGTTGCGCGGAAAAGTTAGAATTCCCAATGGATAAAATTCTGGTGACGGTGGACAAGCACGCAAATACCAGTGGCGCATCGGGTGTTTTAGCATTGGCATATGCGTTTGATAATGATATTATTAAACGCGGACAGTTAATTTTATATCCCGCGTTCGGCAGTGGGTTGACATGGGGCGCGGCTTTGATTAGAGTTTAAGAAAAAAAGTAGAGGTGTAAAAATGGCAACAATAACAAGAAGTGATTTTGCAAACAGACTGCGGGAACGTTTTGGACTGACGACTGCGGATGCATATAAAATGATTGATGTGGTGTTTGATGAAATTCGTGATGCACTGGTCAATGGCGAAGAAGTTAAATTCGCAGGATTTGGCAGTTTTAAAATCTTGGAAAAAAATGCGCGTATGGGACGCAATCCAAAAACAGGCGAAAGTGCAATTATTTCTGCACGTCGTGTTGCAACATTCCGCCCCAGCAACGAATTCCGCGAACGCGTCGCAAACAAGCAATAAATAAAAATCCCGCAAATGCGGGATTTTTTATTCAACATAGTATGAATCCTGGCCACACACATATGTACCGGTTGAATCCGTCCAAGATGTCTGTTCCGCCGGGATATAACATCCAGAAATATCCTTGGTTGCGGTTGATGCGGTTGTACCCACAATATCACCCGACGGCGGACAGGTTTTACATGCAGTCTCTGTTCCAGAATCTGGCTTAAACGTGCCAATGGGGCATGGCTTGCAGTTGCCACTGGCCAGATAATACCCCGCATTACAAGATGTATAGACGGTTGAACCTTCGCAATATGTTACTTTTAAAGCACCAAATGCGGATACAGAATATAGCATTGGAATAATAAAAAATATTTTTTTCATAGCGCCCCCCCTACAACTCAAATCCTGCTGGGCATAGGCATGTACCAGTATATTTGCGACGATTGTAATAGCCACTGCCCACATCATCTGAAAAAGTCAAAGACGTATCTGTTGTGTATGAACCACTGCACAAAGTTGTTGCGGATGAATTACTTGAATCACAACATACATAGCAATTACCGTCCGCACATATGGTGCATCCCTGTGCAGCACAGGTCGAACCACTTGGGACCGAACAAGTCGCGCATTTTGCATGTACATCCGGCATATAAAATACCGACAGAAAAATTAGTAAAAGTAGTTTTGTTTTCATATTACCCCCGTTTGTTTTTTGGTTAAATCCCATCTGCGCCACAGGCCAAGTGGGACGAACAAAAAAACCATCAAAATTTTTTGATGGTCAGGAGGTTCAGAACAATCTTTGGAATTGTGTGCTTATTCAATATATTCGCAACCCTCCTGACCCCGTGGGTTCAGGAGTTATTTTCACCGGAACACAAAAAAAGACGCATTTTGCGTCATTAATAATCTATTCCGACGCCAAAGCAGAGGTTCTGACACCCCATCAATGCAAAATCACATCGACGCGTGTATTATATGATATAAATATGCCTTTTGCAAATAGTTAGATAAATAAAAGTTTAACGAAGGATTCTTGGCTCAAAAAAAATCCCCCAGATGGGGGATTTTTGTTTTATAAAAATTTATTTTTTCCAAAATGCAAAACCGCGACGTGTTGATTTTTCTTCGCGCTGTTTGCGATCTTCGACCGCGCGGCGGCGTTCGGCACGACGTTCCTGGAAACGACGGGCGGATTCTTCGTCACGTTGAATAACCGCGATTGTTGTTGCGGATAATTTTCCATTGCGAACTTCTTCTTCGAATTCGACAATGTCGTTTTCATTCAAAAATCTGATGCCGGCGGCCTTTAATGAACTGGAATGAACAAATACATCATCTGTGTTGCCATCTGCGTTTGGGGTGTCGGGACTAATAAAGCCAAAACACTTTTTACCGTTATACCATTTTACTTTTCCTTGACGCATAATCCTATCCTTTCCTTATGCTGTTACGGTTCTGCGAAGCACATTCAGAACCTGATTTAATTTTGACAGTTTTGCACGATTAAAGCAAGGGGAATAAAACACCCCTGGCAATGGGGCGTTTTCGATACAAGAGACATCAAATATGAGATATGACCGCGATTATTTTTTATAATAACGCTGAACTTCGTTCATAACAAAGTTAAACAATTTGCCCGCCTGGGTGTCTGATGGCACTGCCCAATCGCGCTGCATATATGGCATCGCCGCAATCAAGACAAAGCGCGCCATAAAGTGGAAAATTCGTGATTCTTGGTGCTTGGACAATTTTGCCGGGGCGTTTTGAACATGAAAAACTTCGTTTTCAATTGCGTCGTCTAACTTCTCGTTAATATTATCCAAAATCTTTTGCGGATAGTACAGGCGACATTCCTTGGGGAAGCCTTCGAACATCGATACATCGTTGTTGCGCGAATATAAAATGTTCCAGCCAACACGGTCGAACAAATCCGACAGACAGTCACAAATCATAAGGTTGTATGTCTTGACGCCGTTTTCCATGTATGTTGCAAGGCGCGCTTCCATATTATCAGATTTGGCACACTTCTTTTTACGCGCCGCTTCGTAGACATCGTGCGTCTTGCTTTCGAATTCAAAGAATGTACGAACCTGGCAGATAATTTCCATTGGAATTATGTTTTCTGCATTTGGGCCGATGTTCAAAATAATCTTGGCATCGCGATAGTTGCGTGGATTTTTCATATTATAAAACGTGTCGCGAACCGCCAAAATGCGATCTGGCATCATTTCATACAGGCGTTCAATAAACGTACGTGCCTGGGGGATTAAATCAAACAGACATTTAACACGCCACACATCTTGCAGTCTTTTGCGTGGCGGCGCAATTTTATCAATCGCACGAACCAAATCCACCGCAATTTTTTCATGACCACGCCCGATTATGGACAACACGGTTTCTGATGCCGCACTGATGTATTTTTCAGAAAATTTTTGACGGATTTTTTCCGCAATCGCACGCGCCGACGCATCACGTTCATGCGACGCCAATACATGATACGCAGCATCCGCCACATCGTTGACATAATCTGTGTAATATTTGCCAGTAATCTTGTCCAGGGCACGATTAATATTCTTTTGCGCGCCAACAATAACCGTCACAATCGAAGACACCGCCAGGTCAACACGCTGGCCCACGGCACTGGTAAAAAACTGGTTACGCATGGGGTCGGCGTCCAGACGGTGATTTACCACATATGGCGATAACGGATTAATGTCCGATATGCGAATTGGGGCATCAACCGCACTGTTGGTTTCATAGTCGTACTTCATAACCGCGGCCTTGGGCGCGCCAAAGCATTTGCCCAAAACATAGAACACTTCGCGAAACCAGTGCATACTGTTTGAATACAGCCCCTTTAGGTATTCGCCCGCTTCGTCATTTATGCGACCGTCGGCAATTGCACGATTTATTATTTCTTGGTTTTTCCGGTCGTTGTCGGCGGCAATATCTTGCGCCCAACTGTCCGACCCAATATAAGACATTTTATCCCCCCGTGTGTTTACTTCATTATTGGGAACAAGATTACGTCGCGCAGGGTTGGCTGGTCAAAAATAATACTGGCCAAACGATCTACGCCAACGCCAACACCGGAAATCGGTGGGAAACCATGTTCCATTGCGCGGACAAAGTCATTGTCGGGGTTAAAGGCTTCTTCGTCGCCGTCGGCGATATTGCGCGCCTGTTCTTCGAATGCGGCCAACTGTTGAATTGGGTTAACTAATTCCGAATACCCCTTGCATATTTCAGCGCCACAGACCAACAATTGGTACATATCAATGCGACGGTCGTCGTCGTCATTACGACGTGCCAGTGGAACCATGTATGCAGGATAATTATACAAGAATGTCGGATTTACAATGTCGCCACGGATTTTACGCTTGTACACATAGTCAACCAGGGTTGGGATTGACTTTAAATCTTCCAATTCCGACATCGGGAACATGCCGGCATCAACCAATTTTTGACGCAGGGCATCAACATCATCAAAATCCAAAATGTTACAACCAAAGAATTCATTCATCTTGGCCGTATAGTCAATCATTTCATAGGATGAAAAGTCCAGTTTTGTGCCCTGGTATTCAATCTGTAATGTGCCACGGCACTTCATCAATAATTCCTGGATTAAATCCCATGTAAATTTGATGTTGTCGTTATAGTCCCAATACGCTGCATACCATTCAACCATGGAAAATTCTTGCAGGTGCATGGCATCCATACCTTCGTTGCGGAAATCCTTGGCAACTTCGTAGACGCGGTCAAAACCGGCACCAATTGCCTGTTTCAAGAATAATTCAGGGGAAATGCGCAACTGAAAATCCGCATCCAATGCGTTGTGGTGTGTGGTAAATGGGCGCGCCGCAGCACCAGATGCAATGTTTTGCATAATCGGGGTTTCGATTTCCAGGAATCCGCGTGCGTTCATAAAATCGCGCCAGTACTGCATCATCTTGAATCGACCCAGCAGTGCTTCGCGGGATTCGGGGTTGGAAATGATATCCAGATAACGCTGGCGATAGCGTGTTTCCATGTCGGTCAAACCGTGATATTTTTCAGGCAATGGACGCAGGGCCTTGGACAGGATTTCATATGCTGACACGCGAACCGTCAATTCGCCCGCCGTTGTGTGATACAATTCACCCGTAATGCCAATAAAGTCACCCAGGTCAACGTTCGCCTTCATAAATTTATAGTTTTCTTCGCCCAATTCTTCGCGGGACATAGAAAACTGAATTTCGCCGTTAATGTCATAGATACGACCGAACATCAATTTGCCCAACCAACGCAGTGCCGTCACACGACCCGCCAGGCGCACAGGCGTACCATCCACCAATTCACGCGCATCGGCAATTGTATGCGTACGATCAAATTTATCTTTCCAAACGACACCGTCACGCGCACGGATATTTTCAGCCTTTTGCAGGCGCGCCGTCAATTCATTGGTTGAAATTGGTGTGTTTGTTGTATTTTCTGACATTTTTGTTTCCTTTGTATTATGCCTGGTATAAAAAAACGGGTGCATAAAAGTGCGCCCGCAGTTTTGTTTCTGTTGGTCGCACCGTATCAATTCAAACGTTTAATAAACAATTTCATAATCTGTGCATCCCGTATTTTGTTGATTGCCCAATGATTATATATGCCTTTTATAAAAAGTAAAGGGAAAAAAAATGACACAATAAAAATTGCCTTTGATTTTTCGCCATACGGACTGTATAATTGCTTTTGAATCCATGGGATATTGGGTTCGGGACTTCGAAAATCCCTTATAGGTTAGATGCAAGTGTTTGCATCGCAAGAAAACAATGGCAAATGCCATTGCCCCCGACGCTGAACAGGTCGGGTTGTCGTGGTTATACAAAAGGTCTTGGACCAAAAACCACGAGGTCATTAGCCTATATGATTTTTCGAACTTCCCGACCACCAAGATTTGGTGGTTTTTGTTTAACAACAACAGGAAGGATACGAAAAATGAAAAACACAATCAAAAACATAACCCTGGCCGCATGTTGCGTGGCAACGTGCGCCATGTCCAACGTCGCCCTTGCCACCGTCGGGTGTATGACCGTACCCAGCTCATCATCATCAAATGCACCAGCCAGTTACAGTATAGAATGGTCGCGTGGCGACGAATATAGCGGTATCGCCGTATGCACAGATGAAAACCAAGGCACAAACGTGGACAGGTTGGATATAAGATTAACACAGGACCATCTGGCCGCATGCTATTGTAAATTATTGCGCCCTGTGACATCGAAATGGCACTTGGTTTCCGTTGCTGGGAGTGGCGGTGCGTCGTCATGCGTCACAAATTGCGCAGGCGACTGCCGAGGTACAAGTCCAACAAATTACCAATTTTAACAATTTACCCAAGGGAGGGGAAATATTATGAACAGAATACTTATTATTTGTGTTGGGGCAGGCACGATACTGCTGGCACACAGTCCCGCAAACGCGATGACAAAATGCTATAAAACACCAGAATGGACTTTGGACGATTCTTATCTGGATGGCAACAATAGTTATTGGGGGCTGGTTATGGGCGACGCATTTGTCGAAGGTGTCGCACTGTGCAGCAACACAACTACAAAATATGCAACAACAACAAATACATTGTGTCAATGCATCGCAACAACACCGTTTGTATCCGAATGGTTCAGCCCCGACGGATATTATGACGACCAAGGCGACTGGCAATACACCCTGGGACGCTTTGACAGTCAGTCCGAATGCGAAGACCAATGTGCATATTATTGTTCGCAAACATACAATATTTATGAGAACCATGAATACCTGCCCGTACCCGCCGATGGACACGAAACACACGCACAATGTCCGAATGGATTTTATGCAGTTTCATATAACACCGTAACGGCCGCTAAATCCAGTTGCGCCAGCGGCTATTCCACCGGAACAATTAAGTCGTGCGATGAAATTGAAAGCGACGACCAGGAATGTTGGCTGTTCAAGCCCGCCGGGACATACACGGATGCGACCGGCACATACGAATACAGCGAACCATGTCCGTGGACAGATTAAAGCAAAAAAATACACCGCGGGCAATTGCTTGCCCGCGGTGGCTCCCTTCCTTCTGGATTACCAGAAACTGTGTAACCTGATGCGCAGCCATATGGCGATTATGCCGCCATTGCAACACCGGATGATAATGTAGCGTCAACTGAATCCATTGCCTTTTTCGCTTCGGCAAAGACCATTTCTTTGACACGCAATGCCAATGCTTTTGTTTCCAGGCTTTCGGCCGCAGTATCAAAATTATCTGTACGAATCTGTAATGAAACATATGCACCAACCAATGACGCACGTGGCAAATCTTCGATTGAACGTGGTGCGTTGTTGTGACCAATTTTTAATTCATCGGCCAGGGATATAATTTGTCTGTCTTCGTTAACCCAAACTGTTGTTGTTAAAACCTGATTCAATGCAATCATAATTTCTTTGATATTCTTTGGCATGCGCGTATCCCCTCCTTCCTGGGCGTATGTTGCAAATTTCTTTCTGTTTCGATGTAAATACGTCGGTATTTACAAATCACAGAAATAATTTTTTGTTTATTGTTTCGTTTTTCCCAAAAAACCGCCAATCCTGCAGATTTCTGGGACTTTTATTTCTGTTCCCCTTGTCTATACAAACATCTTAGAACAAAAACGAATCGCAGGTCAAGCACAAAATACATTTATTTTCATTTTATTTTAATTTTTTTATTTTTATGCAACAAAACCATAAAATACCATAAAATAACCATAAATTGTCATTGACAACCATAAATTGCCGTGCTACATTCGATACGAAGCAGGAAAGGGAAACCGGGGAAAAGCCCCAAAATTAAGAAGTTCATAAAATGTCATTGTTTCTCTCATCTTATGAAAATCGTTTGGATACCAAGGGACGCGTTTCTGTACCGGCCTCTTTCCGGGCTTCGATTTCACATGAGAAATTCGCCGGCGTTGTGTTATTTCGTTCGTTCACACACAATTGTATCGAAGGTATGCCAATGTCCCGCATGGAACAAATGGCCGCCGCAACTGATAAAATGGGCGTATTCGACAGCGAACTGGACGATTTGACGGCAATGCTGTTTGCGGACGCGCGTGAATTGGCGTTTGATGTGACGGGACGCATTGTAATACCCGCCGATATGTTAAAGCATGCCGGCATCACCGGCACAGCCGTGTTTGTTGGTCGCGGGAACAGTTTTCAGATATGGGCACCGGACGCATTTCGCGCCGCCCAGGAACAGGCCCTGAAAAATTTGCGCAATGCACGTCTCAACTTAAAAATTGGTGAATAAAAAAGATACAGTTTCCTTTCTTGTCTAGTGTAAAAAAATCCCCCGTTTGGGGGATTTTTTTTAAAAAGCAAATAATGAATAAATAAAATACTTAGATAAACTTTTATTTATCAAAGTATTTATTTTTATTGGCAGGGGAAAGTTCCCCTCCTGTGGAGGGGTGGCACGCAGTGCCAGGGTGGTCTTTGAATAATGCGAAAACATAAAAGACCACCTCCCGGCTGCGCCGTACTCCTCCACAGGAGGAGAACTTACCTCTGTTCTTAATTTTTTTTACCCCGCTAAACTTTTATTTAGCGAAGTAATTGAATTTTTGTTGTTGATATCGTATAATTTATTTGAATCCACAGGGATGTGGCATTCGGGACCTGAAAAATCCCTATTGTAGCGGTGCGAATGCATCGTAATCCGACTGATGAAACAAAATGTCGGCACTGTTTGGTGCCGTGTGTTTTGTGTATAACCCGACTGATTCAACCCGGTCGGGGGTTTGTGGCGATACAACAGGGGCTTGCCCCAAAAACCACAAGGTCATTCTACAATATGATTTTTCAATCCCCGACCGCCAATTCCACGGCGGTTTTTTGTATCCAAAAAAACAAAAGGGAATTGAAAATGAAGCGTTTAATTTTATGTATGGCGACAATATTGTCGTCCACAATGGCAAACGCCGCAACGTATAACCTGAGCAGTTATTACAAAATATCTACGGACTCTGATTATAAATATTTTTCATATGGTGGCACAGGATACCGCTGTGGTTCTTATGTCTCTGATCATCAAGAGTCAGAATTCATAGATGTGTCGCATGGCCAAACGGTCAAAATAAGTGGCGACAACAATCTGTATTATTGCTGCGATAACGGTTCAAATTCTGATGGATATTGGATTGCTTTTCAAGGCGTATCATCGGTTCCAGAATCCTCGTGCAATACACAATACGAATGGAAATCATTGGGGGCAAATAAATACTGTCAGGCAACCAATACGGCGACATATGATTGGTGCGCAGATAATATCGATACCGGAATTATCTATTACCCAGTAGGCGAATGCGTATATTCGTCGGGCACATGTTCAACATTTACACACTGTGGCACGGGTTATTATAAAAATGGCAGTTCGTGTACGGCTTGTCCCGACGGAGGCACCACAGACGGATATACAAACAGCGGAAAAACCGCATGTTATATACCCGCGGGCACGGCGTTTTCAGACGATACTGGCAACGGTACATACACATCCAAATGTTATTGGACAGAATAATACATAAAAACCCCCGTTTGGGGGATTTTTATTCTTCGGATTTGATTTCGGCACGAACGTTCGATAATGCACGGGCACGTTCTTCGATTAATCCGTTCAGGTTAGCCTGGGTCAAATTGGCGGCATACTGAATCGAATTCGCAAACGCCAATGCGTCACTGTTGCCATGGGTTTTTACCGCAAACCCGCGCAGCCCCAGGAACGTCGCCCCCGCATATGAACGCGGATCGATTTTATGTTTAAGACGCTTGAACACGTGAATCAGGAAAAACGCACCAATTATCGCCAGTACGGATTTCTTGAAATTTTCAACAATAACACGCTTGACCAACTTGGCCGTTCCTTCGACTGTTTTTAGAACGATATTTCCGGTAAAGCCGTCGGTTACAACAACCTGGACACGACCGGCGCTGATATCGTTTCCTTCGACAAAGCCGATGTAGTCATATGGCAGTTTATCCTTATGCTCGGTCAAGATTTTGTTCAGATGAATCAGGGTTTCATTACCCTTGGTTTCTTCGGACCCAATGTTTAAAACCCCCAGTTTTGGCCGTGGCATGTGACCCACAACTTCGGCATAGACACTGCCCAGAATAGCAAAGTCAAACAGAATTGTTTCATCACAATGAACGTTTGCCCCCAGGTCCAGTACAACAACGCGACTGTCCCCGGCGCCCGATGGCAACATTGTTGTAATCGCAGGGCGCGAAATGCCATCAATTGTCTTTAACGCTAATTTGGACAAAGACATTAAAATTCCGGTATTGCCCGCACTGATAACTGCGGCCGACTTGCCTTCGCGGACGTCTTTGATTGCCATGTACATTGACGTGTCCTGGGCGTGACGCAGGACATCCATAACCTTGTCCGTGGGTTTAATTACGTTTGGGGCGTGTATCACTTCGCAATTACGGGCAACACGTGGGTATTTACCCAACAGTTTGCGCAGTTTCTTTTCATCGCCAAACACACGAAAAAAGATGTGATTTTCCCCGTTTTGATACAAATACTGGTTCATGCCACCCAAGACCGCATTCGGACCTTTGTCGCCACCCATTGCATCAATTGATATTACTTTTTTTTCTTCTGACATAGTCTATAAAAAAAGCAGAAAAGGCACAACAATGCGCCCTGCCCTTTCTGCCATTTTCCATTTGTTGGTTAAATTATTTTGCACCACATGCAGGACAAACGTGATGTGGACGTTTCTTTTCGCCACATGTTTTGCATACACCGCATGGCATTACAGACAATGCGTCATGTGAACGACGTTGTGCACTGCGTGCTTTACTTGTTTTACTTTTTGGCGTTGCCATTTTTTTATCCTTTTTATTTATAACTGTCCTATTTTATTCAAATCGTTACGATTTGCAAGGAAAACTTTGTATTAGTGGTTAGTGTAAGTGGTTAGTGGCTAGTGAATTGAATCACCGGCACTAACCACTTGCTACTAAATATCCAACAATTGTTGCTGGGCGTTACCTTCGCGTGCCAGTTTTTCAGCGCGCTGTTCTTCCTTGGCGATTTCGCGTACGCGACGGACATAAGCACCCGTTCCAATTGGAATCAGACGACCAACAATCAAGTTTTCGTTGATACCAACCAATTTGTCGGTTGAACCTGAAATCGCTGCATCCACCAGAACCTTGGTTGTCTGTTGGAACGACGCGTTCGAGATAAATGAACGTGATGTCAATGATGCACGGGTCAGACCGACCAAGACCTGGGATGCTTCGGCCAGGCGACCATTATCGCGCGCAACACGGGCATTTTCTTCTTCGAAATCAACGCGGTCAACAACCTGGCCCATCAAGAAGCCTGTGTCACCAGGATTCGTGATTTCAACACGACGTGTCATTTCACGTATCAAGATTTCAATGTGCTTGTCATTGATTGACACGCCCTGCAGACGATAAACCTGCTGAATTTGGTCAACCATAAATGTTGCCAAGGCCTTCTGGCCCAAGATACGCAAAATATCCTGGGGCACTGGGTCACCGTCAACCAATTTGTCAGCCTTTTTGACTGTGTCGCCTGTGCGGACCAACAGGTTTGTACCCTTAGGCACTGCGTATTCAACAGGTGCTGTGCCATCGGTTGGTTCGATGCGGATGATAATCTTGGATTTCGCATCTTCCAGTTCAATCGTACCATCGATTTCCGCCAGCAAGGCTGGATTGGTTGGACGACGAACTTCCAACAATTCATTAACACGTGGCAGACCGCCCGTAATGTCGCCTGTACGTTTTGCCTGGACAGGGATACGTGCGATGATGTCGCCCGCCTTGATCGCGTCGCCGTTGGCAACGTTCAGGGTCGAATATACTGGCAACAGGTATTCTGCAATCTTTTTACCACCCAGAGAGATAACTTCGCCCTTGGCATCAACCAATGTGATTGCAGGTTTCAGTGCCTTTTTCGTGTTTGTTTTCCAGTTAATAACCTTGCGCGAGACGATACCCGTCATGGAATCAACTTCTTCTTGGAACGATACGTTTTCGACCAAGTCACAGAAGTTCACAACACCGTCTGTTTCGGCGATGATTGTGTTGGAATATGGATCCCATTCAGCAACCTTGGCCCCCTTGGCAACGGCGTCACCGTCGTTCACAATCAACATGGATGCGTATGGCAAGGCCTGGCTGAACAATTCGTGGCCACCGTCGTCGACAACCGCAATTTTGCCGTTGCGCGACAGTACGACAATACGACCCGCGCTGTTTTTAATTGTGTTTACATCAATCAGTTTGATGCGACCCGCCACAGGAACTTCGATAAAGTGGCTGTCTGCACCACCGGCCGCAATACCACCAATATGGAAGGTACGCAACGTTAACTGAGTACCAGGTTCACCAATGGACTGGCCTGCGATAACACCGACCGCTTCGCCGACGTGTACCAATGCATTGCGTGACAGGTCCATACCATAACATTTTGCGCACAAACCGTCGCTGCAACATGTCAGAACGCTGCGAACGCGTACAGATGGCAAACCGGATTCGTTAATCTTTTTCGCCGCCGCCTTGGTAATCAATTCGCCCTGAGGCACGATGATTTCGTTGTTGTTCGATGGATCTTTGATGTCTTCGGCCGCGGTGCGTCCCAAAACAACGTCACCCAATGGAACAGACAATGTTGAACCAGTGTAAACCGGTTTGGCTTCAATCGATTCCGTTGTGCCACAGTCGTGTTCTGTGATAACTGTGTTTTGCGCCAATTCAACCAAACGACGAGTCAAGTAACCTGCGTCAGCCGTTTTCAAAGCCGTATCCGACATACCTTTACGCGCACCGTGGGTGGATGTAAAGTATTCAGACATGGTCAGACCTTCTTTAAAGTTCGAGATAATTGGAACTTCGATAATAGATCCGTCTGGTTTCTGCATCATACCACGCATACCCGCCAACTGCTGAATCTGACGTTTAGAACCACGGGCGCCAGATAACGCCATCATGTACACAGAATTCCAATTGTCACCGGTCGATTTACCCAGCGCAGCATACGCCATGTCACCCAGTTTGTCGGTCGTTTTCTGCCACAAGTCAATCAGTTTATTGTGACGTTCACCACCCGACAGCAAACCGTTCTGGTACTGGTCTTCGATTTCTTCGGCTGCACGTTCAGATTGCGCGATGATATCTTTCTTTTCATCTGGAATAACAATGTCGTCATATCCAATGGAAATACCACTGCGTGCCGCCTGTTCAAAGCCTGTGTTCTTTAACGCGTCCGCCAACAGAATCGTTTCTTTGTCGCCACAACGTTCATATGTTGTCGCCAACAAAGCCTTGATTTCTTTTACCGGCATAACCTTGTTAACCAGGTCAAATGGCATATTGTCAGATTTTGGCAACAATTCACCCAAAATCATACGACCTGCGGTTGTTTTATAGGTTTTACCGTTGATACGCGCAACAATTGGTGTGTGCAGTGTAATTGCCTTGTTATCCAGGGCCAATTGCACTTCGTCCATGTTCGCAAAACGTGGCGATTTGTCGGTGTGTTCGCCGTTAATCAGCGAGATGTAGTATACACCCAACACCATGTCTTGGGATGGAACAATCATTGGTTCGCCGTTCGCAGGTGACAATACGTTGTTTGATGACAGCATTAATGTGCGCGCTTCCAATTGTGCTTCTAATGAAATTGGAACGTGAACAGACATCTGGTCACCGTCAAAGTCAGCGTTAAAGCCTTTACATACCAATGGGTGCAGACGGATTGCCTTGCCTTCTATCAATACTGGTTCAAATGCCAACAGTGACAAACGGTGCAAGGTTGGCGCACGGTTCAACAGAACAGGATGTTCGTGGATAACCTTTTCCAGGATTTCCCATACGACATCTTCGCCGTTTTCAACCATTTTGCGTGCTGTTTTCAATGTGTTTGCATAATCACCCGCTAAAAGACGCGCATAAACAAATGGTTTGAACAATTCCAATGCCATCGTTTTTGGCAAGCCAACCTGGTGTAATTTCAGGGTTGGACCAGATACGATAACCGAACGACCGGAATAGTCTACACGTTTACCCAACATGTTCATACGGAAACGACCCGATTTACCGCGCAGGGAATCAGACAATGATTTCAATGGACGACGGTTCTGGGACACCATTGGACGTGCCTTGTGCCCGTTGTCGAACAGGGAATCGACCGCTTCTTGTAACATGCGTTTTTCATTGCGGATAATTATGTCTGGTGCGTGCATTTCCATGAAACGTTTCAGACGGTTATTACGGATAATAACACGACGATACAAATCGTTCAGGTCAGATGCCGCAACATGCCCCGCATCCAATGTGACCAATGGACGCATATCTGGTGGGATAACTGGGATAATATCAGGCATCATCCATGCAGGTTCTGTTTTAGAATCCAGGAATGCTTCGACCAGTTTTAATTGCTTAATCAGGGCTTTGCGCTTGGCTTCGGATTTTGTATCGGCCAATTCTGCGCGCAGACGTGTGCGTTCGTCGCCCATATCCAGACCCGCGATGATTTCACGTACGCCTTCGGCACCAATACCAACGCGGAATGCGTCTGCGCCGAATTCTTCGACGGCGGATTGGTATTCATCTTCGCTGATGACGTCGTACTGTTTCAGGTTTGTTAAGCCCGGTTCAATAACAATATAGGCATCGTATGAAATAACCTGTTCTAATTTTTTCTGTGGCAGGTTGTTCAACAATGTCGCAATTTTACCTTCGCGCAGAAACCATGTGTGTGCAACAGGCATTGCCAATTTAATGTGACCCATGCGTTCGCGACGAACAGATGCCGAACCAACTTCGACGCCGCAACGTTCACAGACAACACCACGGTATTTGATGCGCTTGTACTTGCCACAGGCACATTCATAATCTTTGACCGGACCGAAAATCTGCTGGCAGAACAAGCCCTCGGCTTCTGGTTTCATGGAATGATAGTTAATGGTTTCTGGTTTTTTAACCTCGCCATGGGACCAGGACAGAATTTCTTCGGGGGATGCAATTGTAATGCGCAGGGCATCAAACTGTTCCTTGGTTTCAATTTGTCCAAATATCTTTTGCAACATATTGCTCATTATATTTTGCTCCTTATAAAATAGTTCTTAGTTGTTAGTGGCTAGTAGTTAGGGTGTGGGGCGAGCCCCACACCAGGGCTAACAACTAATCTACTTTCTTTGGTGTCATCGCCAGACCCAATCCACGCAATTCGCGAACGAATACGTTAAAGGCCTCTGGTGTGCCGGTTTGGATGTCATCGCTGCCGGAAATGATGGATTCATACATCTTGTTACGGCCGGTGATATCGTCGGATTTTACCGTCAACATTTCGCGCAACAGGTGGGCGGCACCGTGGGCTTCCAGTGCCCACACTTCCATTTCACCCAAACGCTGGCCACCCATGTGGGCTTTACCAGACAACGGCTGTTGTGTTACCAACGAATAATTACCAATCGAACGTGCGTGAATCTTTTCATCAACAAAGTGATGCAGTTTCAGCATGTACATAACACCAACGGTCACAGGACGTGCAAACTTTTCACCCGTCATACCGTCGTACAAGTCAAACTGACCCGTTTCAGGCAGACCCGCCAACTGTAACATCGAACGAATATCTTCGGGTGTGGCACCGTCAAATGTTGGTGTCGCCATTGGAACACCGTCACGCAACAGGGCCGCCTGGGCACGAACGTCTGTATCCGTCATCTTTTCCAGTTTTTCGGCGGTTTCTTTGCCATAGACTTTGCCCATGATATTACGCAAATCATCGGTGACAGCGCGTTTTGCCTTGACTTCGTCCAGGACTGCACCAATCTGAGCACCCAATGTGCGTGCCGCCATACCAAGGTGAGTTTCCAAAATCTGGCCAATGTTCATACGCGATGGTACGCCCAATGGATTCAAAACGATGTCAACCGGTGTACCGTCGGCCAAGTGTGGCATATCTTCGACTGGGACAACCTTGGAAACAATACCCTTGTTCCCGTGACGACCCGCCATTTTGTCACCCGGCTGCAATTTCATTTTATGCGCAATGTACACTTTTACTTCTTTTAATACACCGGCGTTCAAAGAATTGCTTTCGGTTGCTTTGGCAACTTCGGCGTCCGCTTTGTCGTTCAGTTTTTTCAGTTTGATGACATGCTGTTCACGCAATTCATCAATCTTGGCCTGGGCTTCTTTGTTTTTAACAACCAGTTTCTTGATATCAACCGCGCGGATGCCCTCGAATACTTCGCCGGTCAATTTTTTGCCAATGAATGGTTTCAAACTGCCGCTGCCGGATTCGATAACCATGTTTTCAGCAATCTGGAACACCTGGTCGGCAAATCCTTTTTCGATAATTGCGACTTCTTCTTCGCGGTCTTTGTTAATCTTTTCGATTTTCTGTAATTCAATCATCTGGGTGCGTTCGTCTTTTTTAACACCGTGACGGGTCAAGACGTTAACACCGATAACTGTACCTTCTTCGTTTGGACCGACGCGCAGTGATGTATCCTTGACGTTCAGTGCCTTTTCACCAAAGATGTTGCGCAGCAGCGCTTCTTCTGGTGTTAACAAGGTTTCAGATTTTGGTGTCACACGACCAACCAAAATGTCGCCCTGCTTTACACGTGCACCGACATAGATAATACCGGATTCGTCCAGGTTCTTTAATGCTTCTTCGCCGACGTTTGGAATATCGCGGGTCAACGATTCTGGGCCCAACTGGGTGTCGCGAACCTTGAATTCCTTTTCAACGATTTTTACAGATGTAAATACGTCGTCGCGTGAAATCTTTTCAGAAATAACGATAGAGTCTTCGTAGTTGTATCCACGCCATGGCATGAACGCAACCAATACGTTACGACCCAACGCCAATTCACCATAGTTCATAGATGAACCGTCAGCAATGATGTCGCCCGCAGAAATACGGTCGCCAACCTTGACCAATGGTTTCTGGTGAATCAATGTTTCACTGTTGGAACGTTCGAATTTTTCCAGGTTATAGATATCAACACCGGTCACAACGTTGCGGCTGTTCATACATTTAACCACGATACGGTTCGCATCAACAGATTCAACGACGCCGCTGTGTTTCGCAACCTTACCCGTGCGGGAATCACGTGCCACTTCGCGTTCGATACCAGTACCAACCAATGGCGCCTGGACGCGCAATAGTGGAACACCCTGACGCTGCATGTTAGAACCCATCAAAGCACGGTTCGCGTCGTCGTTTTCAACGAACGGAATCAAACCAGTTGCGATGGATACCACCTGGCGTGGTTCAACGTCCATCAAGTCAATTTCATCTTTGGGAACCATGGTAAATTCGCCGTCAACACGTGCGGTAACTGTATCTTCGGCCAGAATACCGTCTTTGGTTGTTGGGGTATTACCCTGGGCGATTTTATGACCCAATTCTTCGTCTGCGGTCAGATAGACCATTTTATCTGTGATTTTAGCATTTTCGACAACATAGTATGGTGTTTCAATAAACCCATATGGATTTACACGCGCATATGATGACAAATGGTTAATCAGACCAATATTTGCACCTTCGGGTGTGTGAATTGGACACAGACGACCATAGTGTGTTGGGTGAACGTCACGGACGTCGATGCCGGCGCGGTCACGGTTCAGTCCCCCTGGCCCCAGGGCCGAAATACGACGCTTGTGTTCCAGTTCAGACAGCGGATTGTACGCGTCCATAAACTGGGACAACTGGGATGTGCCCAAGAATTCAGATACCAAAGACATCAATGGTTTTACATTGATAACATCCTGGGGTTGCATGTTGGCAATGTTTGGTGATGACAGTGCTTCGCGGACCAGGCGTTCGATGCGAACCATGCCGGTGCGGAAATTCTGTTCCAGCAATTCACCAACCGTGCGAACACGACGATTTGACAGGTTGTCAATGTCATCAACTGTGTCTTTGCGATCAATAATATTTGTTAACGTTTTCAATACCGCCAGGAAGTCGCCCTTGGTCAACAGACGTTCATCTTCTGGTTTTTTGCCAGAATCAATTTTCAAACGTTTGTTCATCTTGAAACGACCAACCGCCGACAAATCATAGTACGCAGGTTCAAAGCCCTGGCGCAGGAACAGATTTATCGCCGCTTCCAGTGTTGGACGTTCACCCGGACGGATGATGTTATAGATTTCAATTAACGCTTCTTCGCGATTTGTGGTTTTATCCGCCACCAGTGTATTGCGCATATGTGCGCTGATTGTGGCGTTATCAATGGAAATCAGACTGATTTCTTTGATATTCATTTTATCCAAATCGTTCAGAACTTCTTCGGTGATTTCTGTGCCGGCAGGGAATACAACTTCGTCACCCGACATAATTGGATCAAACAAGTATTCGCCAACCAATGATTCAGGCAAGATACCGAATTCTTTGGATTCCATCAATTTCTTCATGCGTTTGGCATTCAGACGATCGCCCTTGGATGCGATAACCTTTTTATCCGCTGGATTAATCAGGTCATAGTTCAGGCGATATTTGTCCAGGCCTGCGAAATCAGCAGTCGCGCCAGTCCACATTTTACCATCAAATTTCAAACCAATGCGGCTGTAGAATACCCCCAGGATTTCTGTGTCAGACATGCCACGAATTGTGGATTTGCGTGGATCGGCCGCCCACTTCTTTTCGTCTTCGGCGGATGGCAGGCAACGCAACAGAACAGTCGCTGGAACTTTGCGACGACGGTCGATACGGACATAGATAATGCCCTTGGATTCTTCGAAATCAATCCATGAACCGTGTTCTGGGATAATACGTGCAGTATATGTGATTGGGTTACCAGCAACCTTGGCTTCTTTGGTTGTTGCAAACACAACGCCCTGGGCACGATGCATCTGGGATACGATAACACGTTCAACACCGGATGCGATAAAGCTGCCGCGTTCTGTCATTAACGGCACTTCGCCCATAAATATTTCTTGTTCTTTGATATCGCGCAGGGTCTTTTTACCATCTTCTGCGACGTCCCATAAAATCAATCTCAGCTTCAATCTTAACTTGCTGGAATATGTCATATTGCGCAACATGCATTCTTTTACATTGTATACGGGTTCGTCCAATGTATATTCCACAAATTCCAGGTCGGCAATGCCGGCATAGTCTTTGATTGGGAACATAGACGAGAATACATTTTGCAGCCCCATGTTTTTACGCGCAGAGGCATCGACATCTTTCTGCAAGAAGTCCTTGTATGAATTATATTGAATTTCTACTAAATCAGGAAGCGGAGTTTGCAAAAAACTTTTACCAAAAGATTTTCTTAGTTTCTGGATAACTGCCATCGGTTTTAATCCTTTTTTTCTGTGCGTTTTGCAAACGAAACGATATCAAGCAGGGCAAAAAGAAAATTCTTAAACAAATTGTGAATAATTTTTTTAAAGATTCCAGATAATTAACTGCAAATTTTTATTTGAATGTATGTCATACATCCTGCATAAAAATTTTTGTTTCTTCCTTAATTATCTGTCACAATTTATTTAACAATCTCCTTTTTGCCCCGCTTTTTTCGCGTATGTTTTTTGACTTTTGTCTTTTACGCCTTTGTGCCCGTATGGGATTTTCATCCCACACGGGCGGCGTTTTGTCATATTTTCATATGACTTGTTTTTTGAACCAACTGGTTCTGGGTTAAAATGAATTATTTCATTTCAACTTTTGCGCCAGCGGCTTCCAAAGATGCTTTCAATTTTTCAGCTTCGTCTTTGGCCAAGCCTTCTTTAATGGCCTTTGGTGCAGATTCAACCAAAGCCTTGGCTTCGCCCAAGCCTAAGCCTGTAGCTTCTTTTACAGCTTTGATAACTGCCAATTTGTTTGCGCCAACTTCTGCCAAGACAACGTCAAATTCTGACTTTTCTTCGGCAGCCGCCGCAACAGGACCCGCTGCAACTGCAACAGCAGCAGCCGCGCTAACGCCCCATGTTTCTTCCAACGCTTTGGACAATTCAACAGCTTCCAAAACGCTCAATTTTGACAATTCTTCAACTAATTTCTGAATGTCTGCCATTTTTTTACTCCTAAGTTTTGTTTTAGGTCAGAATAAAATATTCTGATTTATTGTTCTTTTTTTCCATACTCTGCTGAAACACGTGCCAAGCGCGATGCAGGTTCGACCAAAATACGCGCAATCGTAGAACGAATTTCCAACAGGGAAGGAAGCTTGGATAATTGCATAACGCCGTCAACGTCCAGAACGTCTGCATCCATTTTACCACCAATAATTGTCAAATTTGGGTGTTCATCCGCAAATTTTGCCAATACTTTGGTAACCGCCAAACCGTCAGTCGCAACAGCAACCGCAGTTGGACGTTTTAACATGTCGGATACAGGTTCAAAATCGGTGTCTTTTAACGCCAATTTCATCAAACGGTTTTTGACAACTTTGAATACAGAAACCAATGGGCGCAGTTCATTACGCAAGGCTTCGAATTCTTTTACTGTCAAACCATGGTTTTCAATAACGAAAACACCGTTTGCGTCTTTCAGGGACGACTGCAACGCTGAAATCAAATCTGATTTTTCTTCGCGTCTCATCTATTTTTCCTTCAAGCTTCTGTTTTTGTTAACTTTCCATCCGGTTTTACCCGGGATGGGGCTTTGTTCCTGCCCCAAAGAATGGTTCTTTGTCTATGATGGAAATTAAGTGTTGCCACACCATCAGTCTTGGACAGAAATCTGTTTGTGCGACCGCGGGTTTCCCCACAGTCGCAACTAATTATTTCGCATCAACTTTCAGACCTGGGCCCTGGGTTGTTGCAACGGATACGCCCAGGATATACTGACCCTTGGACGATGCCGGTTTAACCTTTTTCAATTGGTCAATCAAGGCAACCGCATTTTCAACCAATTTGTCGGTTGTAAATGACATCTTACCAATACCCGCGTGGATGATACCCTTCTTTTCAGCGCGGTATTCAATCTGACCCGCTTTGGCTGTTTTAACCGCATCTGCTACGTTGTTTGTAACAGTACCCAGTTTTGGGTTCGGCATCAAGCCCTTAGGCCCCAAAACGCGTGCGATTTTTGACATTTTTGGCATCATGTCAGGTGTCGCAATTACACGGTCAAAGTTGATATTGCCCGCCGCAACAGAATCAATCAATTCTGCGCCACCAACAACGTCTGCGCCAGCCTGTTTCGCTTCGTCCGCCGCATTTTCAGTAAATACTGCAACGCGTACAGATTTGCCTGTGCCGTTTGGCAAGGACAACATACCACGAATGTTCTGGTCTGCCTTGGTCACATCGATACCCAAACGGATAGCGATTTCCAATGTTTCATCAAATTTCTTGGATGCATATTCACGCAAAACTTCAATCGCATCAGCCAAAGCATACACTTTGTCTGTGTCCAAGTTTTTCCAAGTCTGCTGTTTCTTTGTCAGTTTCATGATATTATTCCTCCACCTTTACGCCCATAGAACGGCACTGACCCGCAACAATGTTCATAGCGGATTCAATGGTAGAGCAATTCAAGTCCGGCATTTTCGCTTCGGCGATTTCTTTTAACTGCGCCTTAGAAATTGTGCCAACAAAGTCACGACCCGGTTTATGTGAACCGATTTTCAGTTTTAACGCCTTCTTAATATAGTATGACACAGGTGGCAATTTCATGATAAATTCGAAACTGCGATCTGTATAAACAGTGATAATACATGGAATTGGCATTCCAGGTTCTTTATCAGATGTTCTGTCATTAAACTGTTTACAGAATTCTGCGATGTTCACACCATTGGCACCCAAGATTGGCCCAACCGGTGGCGCAGGATTCGCCTGTTTTGCAGGGACGACCAGCTTGACCAATCCCTTGACTTCTTTCTTTGCCATTTTTCACTCCGTTTTTTTCGTTTGTGTCGTGGTACGATATGGCGTATCTACCACGGGTTGCTGTGATTTTACTGAATATTTTTCAGAAAACCACAAAAAACTTTATACCCGTTCAACCTGGCTAAATTCCAAGTCCATACTGGTTTCGCGACCGAACACCAAAACAGTAACGGTCATTTTCTGTTTTACATTGTCAACTTCGGACGCGACACCGTTAAAGCCCGCAAACGGACCATCGATAACGTGCACTTCCTGGCCGACTTCGTATTCTACATCTTCGGCTGCGACTGCACCCTCTTCTACCTGTTTCATAAGGCGGTGCGCTTCGGCTTCGGATACGGCAATCGGTTTGTTTTTTGCGCCCAAGAACATTACAACCTGGGGGATTTGCTTTACCAATGTAAATGTTTCGTTATTCATAACCATCTGAACAACGATATACCCAGGGAAGAATTTACGTTCAGCCTTGACACGTTTGCCCGCTTTGATTTCTGTAACTTCGCGCGTAGGGACCATAATTTCGCCAAACAGCGCATTCAAACGACGCTTATCAATCTGTTCACGCAGACCACGCGCAACCTTGTCTTCGCACCCGGTGTGAACATTTACGACAAACCACTGCATTTTTTCATCCATTCCTGTGTCCTTTGCCTGATTAGAAAATCCACCCAACAATTGCGTTCAAAATACTGTCAACCACAAAGAAGAACAGCGCCGCAAGTCCAGAAAACACCAGAATCATAATTGTTGCACGAATAACACTATCGCGCGACGGCCATACAATTTTGAACCATTCGCTGCGAACTGACTTAAAAAAATCCAGTATTTTCTTCATAAAAATTGCCTGTAATTACGTAATGTTACCACAACTATAAAATTGGCAGGGGCAGAAGGAATGTTCGCGTCCGCTCACCACTCGTACCGGTTTCGCTGCGCAAACACTTGCAAAACCTTACTCGCATGCGAACCCAACACCATTCATTTCATTCGGGTTCGATTCCATCCGCACACCAAGACCAAACCTTTTCAAATCACAATCGCGATTGCGATTTGAAAAGATTGGCAGGGGCAGAAGGAATCGAACCCTCATCCGCGGTTTTGGAGACCGATATTCTACCGTTGAACTATGCCCCTGTGTGCCGCTTGACGTACCACATGCCATATTATAGTCTGCGACAGAATAGCACACGAATACAAAAAATCAAGCGGAAATATTATAATATTTTTTAACAACCCGCGCAAGAACATTTTCAACCGTCCAAAACATTAATTGCTTGTGTTCAGTTTTTTTCTTGCAAAGGGACGCACTTTTTGTCTACAATCACCATAATCAAGGGAGAGGAAGTCGTGCAAGACCGCGTAGAACCGCCAATTTTACTGTCCAGAATTATGATGTTCGTGTTGGCGACGGCGTTGGTCGTGTTGGTGGCGTTGGGTATGACAATATATAATATGTTCCCGCTGAACCGACCCCAGGTGTTCTTTTTAACAACAACCGTGCGCGACGACCAGGATGTGCGATTAGTGCAAATGCAACCAAAGAGTGAAAACCTGGATAGATACACCAAGGCATTTGTTCGCGAATATATACGGCACAGAAACGAAATATTTCAAAATCCAAACGCGATGCACCAAAAATGGAACAGCGATGATGGCGCGGTTCGCATGATGTCCACCGATAATGTGTATGCTGAATTTGCAGATACTGCCATGTTTAACGCAATTATGAGTGAAGCACCAAGCTTTAATTGTCTGGTAAATTTTGATGGTGCGCCAATGTACCTGGCATCAGAAGATGCATATCAGACAAAAATTCGTTACTTTTGCACTGATAATACTGGACAGACCACGCCAAAAGATTATACAATCAAAATGAAATTAGAGACAGATAATAACGCCCAAATAAAATGGGCAGATCGTGTTGATAACCCACTGGGGTTGCGTGTTTCAAGATATGAAATAATATCTGGGGATGGCGACCCATTGAATACGGGTTTTCTGAACGAATAAAAAAAAACAAAGAAAGACGGGAAGGATTGGTATGACATTTTCAAAGTTGTTTATGGTTTGTTTAGCAGGTGTTTTGACATTGCCCGCATATGCTGAGGTGTATGGCGTCCAAGATGCATGGGACAACCCGACTGCAAATATGGCCGCAGGCAGTATCAAGCCGGGGTACGCGCAACTGACATGGTCGGCGGGGTCTGTTTTGCCAATCAAATTACGCAACGGCATGGTGACGATGATTAGTCTGCCGAACGGGGAACAAATCGCAGATGCGGTTGTTGGAAACCAAGATTTATTCCAGATTGACGCAACCCAGGGTGACCGGACAATGTTTATTTCACCGACAGGTTCAAACCAGGGTTCAGACACAAATATGATTGTGACGGGACAATCGGGTAATAAATACATATTCTATCTGCGCAGTGAACCATCAAATTCCAGCGAAATTACATATTCCCAGGTTGACATTATGTTGGATGGTAATGGCGCATTGCCAATGGCAAACGCCACAACCACGTCGGGTGGTGCAAAGTCTATATTCCAAAAATCTGCCCCACAAACATCGGTCGTGGGGGCCGACGGCGAAGATTATGGTTGGATAAAATCTATGAAAATAGATCCGTCTGAATTCCGTTTTGACCTGGATATATTTGTACCAAACCCAGATGACTATGTAATTGCGCCGGAACGCGTGTGGCGCGATCGTATATTTACATATATTGACTTTGGCGACAAGGTTATTGCAATGACCCAACGTCCGGTCGTATCGCTGTTGGTCGAAGGCGGGGAATCACCAGTCGGATTCCGCACAGATGGCGAAGATGGCCGCCTGTTGATTGTAGAGGCGGTTGGCGACATGGTTCTGCGCAGTGGTCAGCGAATTGTATGTATTAAAAAGCGTGAAAAGCCGTTCTTAATCGCGGATACGGCATCTGTTATGGCATTGGCTGAGGCAAATGTTGCACAAAGCATGCTGTCGGGGCAATCGCTGAATAACATCGCATATACGGACAGTTTAAGTGCGATGAACATGGGCATGAATTATACAGGTACACCGGTGTTTGTTGGGAATAATCAGACCGTAAATCCCGCAACGGGTGCTGGATACTATATGCCGGCTGGATTCACCGTTCCCCAGGCAATGCCACAGGGCAGCAGCAGCGTTGTCAATATGTTGCCACAACAACGCAATACAGCGGGGGCATATCTGCCACAAACAAATATTCCGCTGATTGCCAGCAACCAGGTTGGCGTTGCCGTGGAATTAAAATCTGACACATCAGTCAAGGCGTTGGACGACTATTGGACAATGCTGTTGGCGAAATTTAGTGGCGAAGACGGCCAAGGGTTGTTGACCCCGTACAAGGATATGGTGTTCTTTGCGGTTGATGAACAGGGCGTTGGGGAACTGGGCGCGACATCATCGGCGGCACGTCAATATCGTTTGCGTATCGGGCCATTGGCAGATATTGATACAGCACAGACATTGTGTGATAAATTACTGAAATTCAGCGGAACAAGTTGCAGTGTAATTCGTATGCAATAAATACGGTGGGACTGGGGGATGAGTAAACTGAAACAACAATTTTCAGAATTGCGTCAGAATACGCCAAAGCGCGTGCAGTGGCTGCTGTTGGTGGTGGCGTTTGTGTTGGTAATAATATTGTTGACGCTGTTATTGGGTGGTGGCGATAAACAGGAAGATATTTCTAAAACAGACCAAGCACCCACAGAAATTAAAATTTCGCCGGATATGGTCAACTGGGCCGATGTTTTGGTTGGCGACAAGAAAGCGCAGACGATTAAGGTGTGGGCAACCGCCCCCGCCAAGGTTTTTGACGTTAGATTGCACAAGGAAATCGCAGGACTGAAAATTAGTTCGGCGTGTCCAAAAATGGGACAGATTGACGCAAACCTGGCATGCAAGGTTGAAATTACATATGCACCGACGTCTGTTATGGCGGTTGAGACGATACCAGTATTTATTGATTGGCATGATGCAGATGAAACGGATGCCATGAAAAAGACAGAAAAAATTGTTCTGACACTGGGGGCGGTCGCACCCAAGGTGGATGTTAAACCAATAGAAGCACCAAAGCCCATCGTTTTACCAGAACCTGAGCCAGAGATAGAGATTGAACCAGAACCGGTAATTGTAAAACAGGAAATCAAGCGCGAAATCGAAACAATTGCGCCGCCGGTAAAGTTTGACACGCCAAAGGTCACCCAGGCAGTTGTGGAAGATGTGGAAACATACGAAATACCCGATGGATGTTCGGACTTTGCATTCCCAGGATATGGAAATTCGGGACGCCAAATCGGCTGGATAAAACCCAGTGGTGGCGCATATAAATTTCACCCATTTTCAGACAAAGATTGCAGCAATCCCACGGGGACATACAATCCGGATAATGGCATTATAACAGATGACAAGGGTAAAAAAATTGGGACTGATGCCGATCATATTGGATTTTCAGTTATCAGTGGTGGTGAAATACCAGAACTGAGCAATGCGCCAGCAATAAAAAAGGTTAATCGCGCACAACAATTGGATGATGTGTCGGATGTTATCAGTGGCGGGATGAGCACACTGGGCGAAATCGGTGGCGCAGGCAGTGTTGTAAAAAAAGCCAAAGAAACGGGCGTTATACCTGGAACATCCGCGGGCGAAGACCAAGAAGTTGTTGCTTCGCAGCCATATGATCGCAGTTTCGTGTTGCGCCAGTATAAACCAATCCCAGCGACAATCGTATCCGAAGTGCGCGCGGATGCCAGTGTGTACGAGGAAGGAAAACCATTGCCAGTTCGTGCAACTGTGGACAGAAATGTTTATTCGGATGATGGACGTAATATTATTATTCCGACGGGGACACTAATGCTGGGGTATGTGACGGGCGATTTGCCGGGACCATACAAAGCGATTGGACGCATGCAAATAAATTGGTATCAATTCATTCGTCCGGATGGTGTGGAATTTAACTTTACAGACGAAGACCATCAACCCTTTGCGGGTGACGCCCAGGGGCGTGTAGGTGTGCCAGGACGTGGCAGCACGGATTATATGGAACAGTTTGTTATGCCAATGCTGACGGCAATTGTACCGGCGGCGGTAAACCTGATTGCGCCGGTATCGGATGCATTTGTTAACCAGATTGATTTGGATAATAATACAGTTGTACAAAGCGGGACGGTGCGTTCATCGGAACTGGCGAAAAATGAAATTATTACTGCGTGGAATCAGGTGGCGCAAAAATTATTGGTTGATATGATGGATAATACTGTTCCACCATTTACAATTGCGGCGGGGACGCGTATTACTGTTTATTCGCCGGCTGATTTGATTGTGGTGTGTCCAGACGGTGGAAAAAGTTGCAAAATGGAAGAATATTACGATCGTTCGACACGTGCAGCCCAAGAACGTTTTGACTATACTGATGTTCAAAATTTCAATGTAGACACATCCGGCGAAGATTGGATTGGCCAGGTACGATCATTTAATCTGGCACAGTACTGTGATGAAAACGGCAAGGTTTCTGCATCAGCCGAAGAAATTTATAGCGCAGGTCTGGATTACAGAACGGTATTATTCTATTGTCAGTCCAGCCAGTACAAGGCAATAAATAACGCAAAACAGGATGCACTGTATCAGAATCAGCAATCGTCCCAAAACAAGAATAGCGTTGCGTATATCAGTGACCAGGGACAACAGGCGTATAATGAACAGGTTCTGGGGTTGACATATAACGAAGAAACGGGGGCAATAGAAAACCCATTCAATCAACCCGATGCGCCAGAGGCCGAAGTCGCGCCCGTACTGACATGCGAAGATGGAAATCCACCAGATGCAAATGGATGTTGCGCGGGTGAAATATATACCGATATGGGCGAGCAAGGATTTAACTGTTGCCCCGAGGCAGGTGGTGATTGTTTCCCGCCGATTATATAAAAAAATCCCCCAATCGGGGGATTTTTTTGAGATACGAGACAGGAAATATGAGATAGGAATACTTCGCTAAATAAAAGTTTATCGAAGTATTTTTTTTTACAATTTTTGTTCACAAAAATTGTCATCCCCGCGAAGGCGGGGATAGGGGTTAAGAAATTTTGAAAATGCTTAATTGGCGCATGTTGTGCGCGGTTTAGAGTCCCTATTCCTGCCTGCGCAGGAATGACAAAACACTTAACGTGTTTTGTAAACTAAACTTTTATTTAGCAAAGCAAAAATTTAAATGCGCATTTCAGTGCGCATTTTTTTATTAGATATCGATATATGTATCAAAAAAATCGATTCGCATACAAATCGCCAGATATAAAATCCGAATCTGTTTTCTGATTCGGATTTCAACCGGCGGTTGTAATATTTTACAGGAATCTTTTCTTAGATTATATATCTAATAATGAACATAAAAACCAAAGGAGAAAGAAAAATGACACAAACATTGGCAATTAGTATGGCCGAAAAATTCCAAAATGCAGAACAGATGTGGTTCTGGTTTTTGTATTCGCGTGGAATGCGGAATAACAACTTTATGCGGATGCGCGGAAATCCAACGCGACGTCCATGCGAAGTGTTGGATGTAGAAACACTGATTACCAAACTGTATTTGTGCGGCAAATTGACCGATGAACAATTGGGGGTCATGAAAAAATTTGGCGATAAGCGTCGCGCACCGAACCAACATATTTGGGCGGAAAATCGCGCAGCAAACCAATGGATGATGGCGATGAGTGTACTGACAGATGCCGCAAAACAGCGCGGCTGGATTGAATAAAATATTGCCCCCACAAATGGGGGCAGTAAATAAAATTAAAACAGGAAAAAATTATGTTAATTATTGCATTTTCAACAAAAACATCCAAGGTGTTGCCACGTATATTTTGTGGCGATTTAAAACATGTTGCGCCAATCGTTTGGCGGGGCGGCAAATTGACGCTGTATCAATTTGTGCGACGTGGGCAAATTGTAAAAATTCCAATATTGGCGCGTGATATAAAAATACTGACAACACATGGGTGGCGGTTTGTTTATTTGCCACATACACCGGCCCAAAACATAGATGAACATCATATTTATACGTGCGTACATTTAGCAAAACGCATGATTGGATTGTGCGATTTACGCATACAAACACCAGGTGCACTGTACAAGTATTTGAACAAATAAAAAAACGCGCAACTGCGCGGAATATATGCAGTGCGTCGATATTTCCATTGCCGAATCCAAACGGTGGTTTAGATTCAGCACATTTTCTGACCTAATTTTGGCGCAATTTCCCATAAAAGTCAATCCCATTTTATGCTGAATCTAAACCACCGTTTTCGGTCGGCAAAGGGGGAAAAAAATGAAAAAATTACTGATATTGATGGTGGCGATAATGCTGCCAAACATGGCGAATGCAGTAGAATCGGCGTGTGTCGCATATTGGGCCGAGGCAGTATGTAATTCTGGTTATACATATACCATGTATGGCAGTACGGAAAACTCGACCAGTGCAACAACCAGGTGCTTTAATGCATTTATACCTGCGGCGGGTGGCGGAACGTTCCAATCCGGACGTGCCAAGGTTGTTACCAATGTTGTCTGCGCCAGTGGCTATACAAAAAAATATGTTAACGTAACAAATAATATTTGTGACAATTACGATCAAAGCACGCCAATAGAATTGTCGTATTATGAATGTGCATGTTCAAATACAGTAACATGGGGCACTTGGGTCGCGTACGGCACCGGACTGGAACGCAAACAGGGAACTACCACCGATTGCACTACCGGTGCGACGACAACCGTGTACAGATATCGTTGCGCCGCTGGATATTATTCAGAATCTGGCGTTGCCGAGGTTGGCAAGTTTGGGGACATCACGTGTCTGCGATGTCCCGCAAATGCGGCGACATGTGCAGCGGGTTCAACCACATTTACATGCAATGCGGGATATTACAGATTTGGCGCAGACTGCATATCATGTGTAGCCACATGTGGCGTGGGCCACACCAGTGTTGCCGGCGCAACATCATATGCCCAATGCCGCGCCGAAGCGTCCGTCACCCTGGATGATGGATTGGGTACATTTGAATATACGACGGCATGCTGCTGTGATACAACATGTGATGAAAAATGCGAAAGTGGTAAATCATGCCTTTCGAATGCAGATTGCCTGGATGGGTTCTGCAGTGGTGGCTGTTGTGTCGCATTAAATCCATGTGGGATGTTCAGTCAATGCACACTCGACAGTGATTGTCCGGGCCTGCAGATATGCGACAACGGTTGTTGTGGGTTTGAAGGTACAATCCTAAATTGCGCAAGGGGAACTGAAAATTATTGCACATTTAACTCGGATTGTAGTGGCGGCGCTACCTGTAACCTAACGACCAATTGTTGTGAGGGTGGTAAAGAAAAGTGCGCCTTTAATGACGATAATTACTGTACACAGTTTAAATCTTGTAAAAATACGGGATTGACATGCAATCTAGAAACAAACTGTTGCGAGTTGGGCTCTCTGGATCCAGGAATAGGAGGAATCAAATAAAAAAATCCCCCAAACGGGGGATTTTTTTTAGGATAATTTGTGAATTACCAGACCACTGCGCAACTTTGGTTCAAACCAGGTTGTCTTGGGTGGCATGATATTGCCCGTGTCGGCGATATCAATAATCTGGCGCATGGTGACAGGATACAGCGCAAATGCCGCCGCCATTTCACCACTGTCTACGCGTTTTTGCAATTCGCCCAGGCCACGAATCCCGCCAACAAAATCAATGCGACGGGACGTGCGCAAATCACCCAAATTCAGTATTTTATCAAAGACTAAATTTGACAGCACCGTCACATCCAGCACACCAATTGGATCACTGTCATTATATGTGCCAGGACGCGCGGTCAGTGAATACCATTTGCCATTCAAATACATGCCAAAGTTATGCAGGGCGTTCGGTTTATAAATATCCGACCCCATATCCACAACATCAAAATTTTCAGATAGTTTTTCCAAAAATTCGTCCGGCGTTAAACCATTCAAGTCCCGAACCACGCGATTATAGTCGATAATCTTTAACTGGCTTTCTGGGAAAATCACGGCCAGAAAATAATTGTATTCTTCGTTGCCGGTGTGATTTGGATTTGCCGCACGTTTTTCCGCACCAACCAATGCCGCCGCCGCGGTGCGATGATGACCGTCTGCAACGTAAAGGGCCGGAATACCCGCAAAGATTTCAGTGATGCGTGCGTTTGTTGCGGCGTCACGAATTGCCCAGAACGTATGACCAAATCCGTCAGGTGCAATGAAATCATATTCGGGTTCTTGGGTGGTGACGATGTTTTCAACGATTTTGTTCATTTCGTCGACATCAGGGTACGCAAAGAACACAGGTTCAATGTTTGCATTCTGGATACGCACGTGAATCATGCGATCTTCTTCTTTGTCTTTGCGGGTCAATTCGTGCTTCTTGATTTTGCCAGTCATATAGTCGTCAACGTTGGCCGCAGCAACCAAGCCGTACTGGGTGCGACCGTCCATTGTCTGGGCATAGATGTAATACATTTCTGCGGAATCCTGGACCAGCCAACCACGCTGTTGCCACAGGTTAAAGTTTTCGACCGCTTTGTCATAGACGGGCCCTGAATGTTCGTCGGCAATCGGATCAAAATCAATTTCTGGTTTAATGATGTGCAGTAATGATTTTTCGGTGGCCTCGACCTTGGCCTCGGCCGAGTTTAAGACATCGTATGGACGCGATGCAACTTCGGCGGCGAATTCACGTGGCGGACGAACGCCCGCAAATGGTTTTATTTTCATTTCTTTCCCCCTGTTTTTCTAGCGTTGTTTTTCATCTAAAATAAACTTTTTGCCGTTGGCAAGTTTGCGGATTCGTTCAACACGCGGTAATAACGAACTGCGGTTGGACATGATAAACCCCAGCGCCACACCTAACGCTTTATTTTTTTGTTTTCTTGGATTCTGTTTTGAACTGAATATCACGCAGTTTTTTGTATTCGCCATTTTGCGCGCACAGTTCTGCGTCTGTTCCCATTTCGACAATCTGACCGCCCTTGATAACGCAAATGATATCTGCGTCCAAGATAGTGGACAGACGGTGCGCAATAACAAATGTCGTGCGCCCACGCATCAAATCGTTTAATGCCGCCTGGATTAATTTTTCGCTTTGTGTATCCAGCGCAGATGTCGCTTCGTCCAATAACAGGATTGGTGCGTCTTTTAATATTGCACGCGCAATTGCAATGCGCTGTTTCTGGCCACCGGACAACAAGCCGCCACCTTCGCCAACAGATGTTTTGTATCCATCTGGAAATTCGTTAATAAAACCATCGGCATTTGCCGCGATTGCCGCTGCGACAACTTCGTCATGTGTTGCGTCGGGACGGCCGTATTTAATGTTGTCTTCGATTGAACCGTTGAACAGGAATACGGACTGTGAAACCTCGGCAATATTTTCACGCAGGGATTTTAATGTGTACTTTTTTATATCGGTGCGATTAATTGTAATTTTACCGGTTTGCGGTTCATAGAAACGTTCCAACAAATTGAACATCGTTGTTTTACCACCACCAGATGGACCAACCAGGGCGCAAACCTTGCCCGCAGGGACATGTAAATCGATATCTGTCAAAACTGGTTCAGATGGATTATATGCAAATGAAACATTATGAAAACCGACCGATAAATTTTTCGCGGTTAATTCACGCGCATCGGGCGCATCAACAATGTCTGGTTTGCTGTCCAGGAAATTAAACAAAATTTCCGCCGCCAACAGACCATGCTGCAATGTGTCGCCGGTGCTGGTAATCGATTTTGCCGGTTTGTACGCTGCGGTCAATGCCAACAGGAACGCTGTAAAATCACCGGTTGAAATCGTGCCACTGGCAATAAAATGCCCGCCCATAATCATCGCAATGCACAGGCCAATTGAAATCATAAATTCCATCAATGGTGAACGCAGGGCGTTGGCCTGGGTGCTTTTGTACGAATTGCTCATAGAACTGTTTAAAACGTGCGCGAATTTCTTTTCTTCGCGTTCTTCGGCGGCGAACGCCTGGATTGTTTTGATGCCGTGTAATGTCTGGTTTAACTGTTGCGATACATTGTTGGCAATACCAAATGACTGACGCGATAACTTGCGACGTTTGCGCATAATAACAACCATAGGAATCATAATCGCCGGCGCAAGGAACATTAAAACAACACACATCTGGGGTGCGTAATAGAACATCAATGCCAACGTCATAATCAATGTCGCGACATTTTGAACAACCCGGATTACAGTTCCTGTTACCAGATTCAATACCGCGCCAGCCTGGACGCCAAAATAGTTTAAATTCTTGCCAATGCCGTCAGAATAAAAACGCGCCAGGTTCATGTGCGTCATGTGTTTATAGATTTTCTTTTGCAAATTCGCACTGGCCAGCAGGCCACCCTTGGCCATAATCAGGGCCTTGGCATAAGTGAATGCACCCTTGGCACCAAAGGCAACAATAACCTGAACCCCCAGCCAATAAATGGCGGCCAGGCTTTTTTCAATAAAGGCCTTGTCCACAACCTGTTGAACGATTGTGATGGTGTACGCTTCGGCAGCAGCGGCCAAAATGGTAAAAATAATACCCGCCGCCAACCATTTCCAATATGGACGTCCGATTTCACGCCACACGCGCCCATACAAGGACCATTTAATTCGACCGTTTGATTCATCGCCCTTAACAAAGGCAACAATTTTATTTTTAATTTTTTTCATCATAGCGTGCGTATTATAAAAAACAAAGTTCAACAAGTCTAGTCCAAAAGATTATGGGGCGATTTTTCATTTTTAGATTGACAAGGGGATTAAAAACGTATAAAATCCATTCGCTTTCATGATGAAAGTGGCAAAGTTTTGGGGTCATAGCTCAGTTGGTAGAGCACCTGCTTTGCAAGCAGGGGGTCGTCAGTTCGAGTCTGATTGGCTCCACCAAAACAAGTGAAAGGGGGATGTAAAATCCCCTTTTTAAGTAAAACAACAAAATAAAATGCGTCAAAGGGGGTGAATACATATGGTAAAAGTTCTGGTTCGCGACAATAACGTCGAACAGGCACTGCGCGTTGCAAAACGTAAATCGCAGAAAGAAGGTCTGTACCGCGAAATGAAAGAACGTCAGCGTTATGAAAAACCAACAACACGACGCAAGCGTTTGAAAGAAGAAGCCGTTCGCAACGAAAAGAAACGTCAATCAAAACAGCGTATGGTTTTCGGATTCTAAGAAAAACTAAGCCCCACAATTGTGGGGCTTTTTTTATTTAATTGCGTTGTGCGATTTGTGGTGTAATATAGATTCAAAACAAAAAAATAAACAAAAGGATTTATCATATGCTGCGTCCATCACTGCGAAAAAATAATCAATTGCGCCCTGTTTCTATGGAAACCGGTGTTAACAAATGGGCCGAAGGGTCGTGCCTGATTAAAATGGGTGGGACACATGTGCTGTGTACCGCGTCGGTAGATTTCGCACAACCAACATGGAAACGTATGCAAAACAAAACCGGCGGGTGGGTGACGGCCGAATATTCCATGTTGCCACGCGCAAACGGCACACGCAAATCACACGAAGCGATGACACGCGATAATCGCGCGGTGGAGATTTCACGCCTGATTGGGCGCAGTTTACGCAGCGTTGTCGATATGGAAAAATTAGGCAAGCATACAATCACAATCGACTGTGACGTTATCCAGGGCGACGGCGGAACACGTTGCGCCAGTATAACAGGCGGCTTTGTCGCGATGGCGTTGGCGGTGCGTTGGCTGATGGAACAAGGGCGAATATTCGAAAACCCGATTTCAAACAATGTAGCGGCGGTGTCGGCGGGGCTGTGGCATGGCGACTTGATTCTGGATTTGGATTACGAAGAAGACTGCGCGGCCGAAATGGATTCTAACTTTGTCATGTCCGACGATGGACGGTTTATTGAAATCCAGGCCACCGGTGAACAACATCCATTTACCGCCGAACAGTTAAACGAAATCATGCAAATGGCGGACGCAGGCTGTAAAAAATTAATAGATTTGCAAAATCAGGTACTGGAATAAAAAAAATTAAAAATAGTACTTGCATTTCTGAAAAAGATATGCCAATATATACGACGCAATGCGAGCGTAGCTCAGTTGGCTAGAGCGCAACCTTGCCAAGGTTGAGGTCGAGGGTTCGAGCCCCTTTGCTCGCACCAGAATTAAAAAGAACGTCCGAAAGGACGTTTTTTTTGATTCTGTAGCAAAGGGGCGAGTTGCGAGGCGAGGCAGATTAATAATCTGCCGAAGTACTTTGCTCGCACCAGAATTAAAAAGAACGTCCGAATGGGCGTTTTTTTTGATTCTGTAGCAAAGGGGCGAGTTGCGAGGCGAGGCAGATTAATAATCTGCCGAAGTACTTTGCGACGCACCAGAATTTGAAAAACCGTCCAAATGGGCGGTTTTTTGTTTGACCCGCAAAAGGGTGGTCAGTTACCCCGATAAACTTTTATTTATCCAAGCAAAAATATATTGCTAAAAATCGCTGGGTGCGGTATAATGCGTGGCGTAGAGTAAGAAAAACAATGCCGAATCCAAAGGGACGATTGTTTTCGACATTAATCCCCAAAATTTATTCCCAGATTTCCGCATAATTTATCCCCCATTTTATTGCCGAATCTAAACGTCGGTTTGGGTTTGGCAATGTGGTGTGGTTTTGCTCACGGGTGGACTAATGGCAGCCTAACACCATGGACACTGCAGATACATTTAAATACCGTATGTTATGGTAATCCCACTAGTGGTTTTAATTCCTCAGCGTGCAATGAAGCACTGGCGGCTGGCCCAAATACGTACAGCCAGACTTGTACAAATACCAACAGCATGGGCTATAATTATATTGGGTTGATATATTACAGTAATGCCTTTTATGTTGCTTGTTATTCAAGCAGTTATGCTGCGGCAAGCCAGAATATATGGAATTATTCAGCAACTGTGCCTGTACAGTTGGCGAATGTTAGTACGGGATCGTATAATAACGTAGCAACAATTACTAATTCTGGATACTACCAATGTATGCTTCAGATGTCTGCGTGTGCTGATGATGCCACATGGAATTCTGACGGAAATGGAGTTCAGTCCAAAAAAACCGGATACAGTTGTTCCACTACAAGCGGTACAACGCCGACCTGCACGGGCGGGACAACATCATATCGTTGTGCGTCGGGTTATTATGGCTATTCATCGTCGGGTGTGCCAACGTGCACATCGTGCGCCACAACCGGATTCAGTAATGCAACCAGCATTGCCGGTGATAATTCTGATATAACCAAATGCTATTTACCCGTTGCGTCATATATGGATACCGTTGGCACATTTGATATAACAGGAACATATTGTAATTATAGTCTCGATGGGTACGACCACATTGTCCCCCCGGCGTGCAGCGAAAGGGTGGCACAGGGATGTTCGTTGCCAACGGTCGGGCACGAATGTTATAGAGAGTACACCTTTGCCAGTTCTGGCGATCTGGTATGCATAGATTGCAGCGCGTTGGATAAAGATGGTATGAAGATGATAAACACCTGCTACAAAGATTAGCACACCAAAACGTTTTACGTTTTTGTCATCCCGGTGTTAAGCACCGGGATGACATACTTTTTTTGCAAAAAGTATGTTTATATAAACTTCGCTAAACTTTTATTTATATCTATATTATTCCCGCCAGATGACGGATGGGAACATGGAATTAATTTTATCGCGCAATTGTTGATTCGAAAAAAATACATCGCGCTGGGGTGCGGTTGTTTTATGTTCATCATCTTCGAAATGCGGGATGTATTTTTGAATTGCGATATTCTTGACCCCGCGCGATGACAATATGTTTGCAATTTCCAACAAATCATCGGTTGAAATAAAACGCGGATCACAAGTGATGCGGACTTCGAAATCTTTGCCGGTTGATTGCCAGACGTCCAGACTGCGCATCATATTATCATATGCGATATTTTGCCCTGTTAAATCGGGGTATTTTTCACGCGTCGCCTTGAAATCCAGGCCAATCCAGTCAACCACATCCGTGGCGCGCGCCAGGGTATCGGGATAAAACCCATTTGTATGCAGGCCAATTTTGAACCCCAATTCGCGAACACGACGCATGTATTCGATAACAACGTCGCCCTGCATTAATGCTTCGCCGCCGGAAAAGACGACGGCCTCTAATCGGCCAACGCGTGATTTCAACCATTCAAACACGCGCGTTGGGTCATATTCACCGTCGCCCGGGGATAATAAATGGGGGTTGGAACAATACGCACACCGCAACGGACAACCAACCAAGAACAAAACACACGAAAGTTTGCCTGGATAGTCGATTGTGGTGAACGAAACCAATCCCCCGATTTGTATTTCACGCATAATATTTAAGCCGCACGTTTTAATAAATCAGAATGACGGGCACCAGCAGACAAACTGTTCGCTTCGGTGAACGTTTTGCGTTCACAGAATTCAGAATATTTACCAATGTTAAAGTTTGACACAGGTCTGATAAAGCCCATTGAACGTGAAAAAACTTCGCATGGTGTTCTGTTACAATTTGTTGTCATATCGTTATCCTCCCTTTCTGATTTATGTTTATGACGTTATTTGTTTTATTGTTGTTCGACATTGTCTGTGTTGGCGGCGTTTTCCGCGTCACACTTTGGACAGAATTCGTGTTTGCCCGGCAGATATCCGTGCTTTGGACAGATTGAAAATGTTGGTGTCAATGTCATGTATGGCACTTTGTAATTTTCAAATATTGTGCGCACGATTTTCTGGGCTGCGTCACCCGACGACACAGGTTCGCCCATATACAGGTGCAACATTGTGCCGCCGGTATATTTGCGCTGTAATTCTTCTTGGTGTTCCAGGGCGACAAATGGGTCGTCTGTAAAGTTCACAGGCAGTTGTGTCGAATTTGTATAATATGGCGCGTCCGGCGTTCCCGCAGTAATGATATCTGGGAAATTTTTGACGTCTGTTTTCGCAAAGCGATATGAACAGCCTTCGGCCGGGGTCGCTTCTAAATTATACAGGTTGCCGGTTTGTTCCTGGAATGTGGCCAGGTTTTCACGAATGAAATCCATAACATCCAGAACCAATTTTTTGCCCATTGGGGTTGCAATATTTTCGCGATCGCCGGTAAAGTTGCGAACCATTTCGTTCGCGCCGTTCACGCCAATGGTTGAAAAGTGATGATTCCAATCGCCCAGGTAACGTTTTGTAAATGGGTACAGGCCACGTTCCATGTTCTTGGAAATAATCTGACGTTTGATTTCCAGCGCGTCGCGTCCCAAATCCAACAGACGTTTTAATTCTGTGAATAAACCTTCGCGGTTACCACGGTGGATATAGCCCAGGCGCGCCAGGTTTATTGTGATAACGCCGATTGAACCCGTCTTTTCCGCAGATCCAAACAGACCGCCACCGCGCTTTAACAATTCGCGAACGTCCAAACGCAGACGGCAACACATTGAACGAACATCGGTCGGATTCAGGTCAGAATTCAAGAAATTCTGGAAGTTTGGAATACCGTATTTCGCCGCCAAATCAAACAATGGTTTTACATTTGGATGTTCCCATGGAAAATCAGGCGTGATGTTATATGTTGGAATTGGGAATGTAAATGGACGGCCCAGGGCGTCACCTTCGGTCATAACCTCTAAGAACGCCTTGTTAATCAAATCCATTTCCGCCTGAAGTTCGCCGTATGTAAAGTCAGCCTGTTTGCGGCCAATAAATGGACGCTGGTTTTTCAGGTCATTTGGGCATGTCCAGTCAAACGTAAAATTGATAAATGGTGTCTGAGTCCCCCAACGGCACGGAACAGCGCAGTTAAATATCAATGTCTGCATTGCATTTTTCACATCCGCGTATGACAGATTATCGATTCTGACGTATGGTGCCAGATATGTGTCAACGGATGAAAACGCCTGGGCGCCGGCAAATTCGTTCTGCAGCGTCCCCAAGAAATTCACCATGTGTGAAATCGCAGTTGCCATGTGGCGCGCAGGTTCACATTGCAGGTATCCTGGGACGCCGTTAAATCCTTCGTACAATAATTCACGCAGTGACCAGCCCGCACAATACCCCGTTAACCATCCCAAGTCGTGTACATGAATGGCCGCAGTTTTGTGCGCATCAGCAACCGCCCGCGGATACAGGTTTAACCAATATTCCGCGGTTACGCGTTCGCTGGTACGCAAAATCAGGCCACCGATGGAATAGCCAACATTTGCATTTTCTTTGATTCGCCAGTTCGAACCACCAACATAGCCTTCGATAACTTCGACCGCATCAACCATTGATTCGCGGATTTCTGTGCGCTTTTGACGATAGATAATGTACGCTTCGGCGGTTTTATAGGCACGATTGTCCATTAATGTTTGGATGACGACATCCTGAATATTTTCAACCGTTGGTGTTTTGTCAGCAAATTTGTTATCCAGACGTTTTAATACATCCTGGGTTATTTTGACCACTTCTACGTCCGAAATTTCAGTTGTGACGGCGACCGCCTTTTTAATTGCATCGTAAATCTTTTTTGCGTCAAATGGTACGGTTTCACCGCTGCGCTTTTGTACCGCAACCAGGCGTGTTGTTAACGTTGGCGTAATCTGAATTGTAATTTCATTTTGTGTTTCTGACATTTTGATAACTCCCATTCTTGCACAAAACACAACATATAGTGGTTGTTTGTTCGATTTGATTACAATATATAGTTTTAATAAAAGACTATCAATACAGAAAAAGTGAAAAAAATTTTATTTTTCGCTTTACTTTTTAAAATGCGGATTTTCTGCATATTACAGCGCGAAATCAGAATCGGCGGTTTAATACGAAATGGGCTTTTGTATAAAGGATTTTTTATTTTCACCCTAAAATCGATTCGGATTTTATGCAAAAATTACCAAATATTGATAAAAAATACCGATTCTGTCACTATATATTGAATTTTTTGCCGGGTGATTTTTTGTCCCAACGGGGTAATATTAGGTTGTTTTTCCTGGATAAAATGGGTATATTGGTATTGTCGGTGTTATGGTGATTCCGACATGGTTAATAGAACATAAGGTCATTATTATGATGAAAAACATCTATGAAATGCTGCAAGATGTGTGTTCGCGGAACAAGGACGGTATTTTCCTGGTACGTCAGAATGAAACATATGCAGATTTGTTGAAAAAGGTAAAACAGCGTGCTGTTTTGTTGGCAAAACGATTTGGTATCAAAAAGGGGGATACGGTCGCAATCCTGTCGGGGAATACGCCGGATTTTCTGCGGTCGTATTTTGCGATTACGTCCCAGGGGGCGCGTGCATTGATGCTGGATACCGGGTTGAAGACAACGGAACACATCAATATGATGAAGCGCACAGACTGTAAATTGGTTTTGGCACAGCAGTCTATGTTTATAGATAATGCGCCATGCGAAATGTTTGATATTGAAAATATTGACGACACAGACGAAAACGAATTTGTAATGGCAGAAACCGAACGCAGTGATATTGCCCAGTTGTCGTTCACATCAGGTTCGACCGGCAACCCCAAGGTTGTAGGGTTGACGCATGAAAACCTGTTGGCATTGCACGAAGGGGCCCAGTTTTACAAGCCGGTTATTTTGCCGGGATATACGTTCTATGGATTCTTGCCATTGTATCATATATACGGTGTTGTAATTAATATCATTGTTCCTGTATCCTTGCAGGGTAAATTATTATTACAGCCGGTGTTAAAGCCCCAAGAATTTATCAAGGACTTTAAACAGTACAAGCCAGAAGTTATCCCAGCCGTACCACGTATTTGGGAAGTGTTCTATAAAAAGATTGTAGACAGCGCCAAGGACAAGCATGTTTGGACACTGATGCGCGTGATTGTTTCTATGCGCAAGATTTTGCGTGCGATTGGGTTGGGCGCGCTGGTGGACAAAGTGACAAAACCAGTTCACGATGCGTTTGGTGGCCATACCAAGGTTCTGGTGTCGGCGGGGGCAACATTAAAACCATCAATTCGCAAGTTCTATGAAAGCATGGGATTTGTGGTGGGCGATTGCTATGGTTTGACCGAAACATGTGGCCCTGCCAACTTTAACTTTGCATTCCGCAGACCGGATGGTTCAATGTACTATGCGGGGCCATTGTTGGGCAATGAAATTCAGATTCACAATCCAGATAAACACGGAATTGGCGAAATCTGGGTGCGCGGTAATATGGTTATGCCAGGGTATCTGGAAAACGATGCAGCAAATGCAGATGCGTTTGAAAACGGTTGGTTCAAGACCGGCGATATTGGATGCCTGGACAAATACGGTCGCCTGACGGTCAAGGGTCGCCAGAAACAGGTTATCGTTCTGGACAGCGGTAAAAATGTTTATCCAGATGAACTGGAAGACCTGTATATGCAAAACGATGAAATCCTGAATGCGGCGGTGTTCGAATATGTAATCAAGGACAAAACCGTGCCGTTCGCCGTATTCCAGGTAAAACCAGGAACGACGGTGGATCGCGTGGCGTTCTTGATAAAGAAGTCTAATATGCAGATTGCCCAGTACAAATGGGTCAAGCATTTTGCGATTACCGAAGATGAATTGCCATCGACATCGGCAAAAAAAGTCAAGCATTTCGCAGTTCGCGACATGTTAGACCACGGGGCGTTCACCCGCGCAGAACAGTAAAACTAACATAACTGTTATAACGGGGGCAGTTTAGTTGCCCCTGTTATTACATCTTGACAAATGTATTTTATGTACTATATTATTGTGTGTAAGTGAACGAGGGTAGAATGCCAAAGACAAAGAAAAAAGTTTCGATGAATGTTATTCACATCTTGAAATCTGTTATGGATTACAAGGTGCAGCCGTTGCGCAATGCTGTAACCGCGGGTAAGTATGCTGCAATGGAAGAACCGGTTGTTTGCGAATATATCGCATCGCTGCAAAATTTTATTAACAACAGCCGCTATGATCGCAGCGAAGCAATGGAAGCCGAACAGGAAATGGCCGACTATGAAATGCAGGCGTCTGGAATTCGTGCGAAAATCAATCGCGGAAATGCCGCGGCGGAACAGTTGGTGTACGCAGATAAATTTTATAAGTCATATGCGGATACGTGTCATCAGATTGAAATTGCGCCGCAATTACAAAAACTGGAATCAGAACGCGCCGCACTGGAAAGCCGTCTGGCATCGCTGGAACATAATATGGACGCATGCGAAATTAATATGACACCAAATCTGTATGGCGTGGATATTGCAGATCAATCACGTGCAGATTATGAACACTATTCCCAGGAATATGACAGAACGTACCAACAATTGCAAAACGTTTTAAGCCATATTAAATCATTACAAAAATAAAAATACGGGGCAAACGCCCCGTTTTTTAATACGATTTCGCAACAAATACGTATGTTGGGTCATTATCATCCAAACAACGACGGGTGATTTTATATTTTTCCATCAAACCATCAAATTGTTCGTTTGTGGTCATTTCGTATTTAATACGGAAAAATCCAATTTCACCGTTTGCCAATGCGGTATCCAGCGCATCTAAATCCGCAACATCATGTATCATTTCCGCGTTACGTTTTTCAACACGTGCAACCATGGTATCGTGGATATCGCGCATAATATCATTTACAGTCGCAACCAATTCATCAATTGCGATTGTACGCTTGGATTCACGTCCCAGGTCACGACGTGTAATTGTGACACAGCCAGATTCCATTTCACGCGCGCCAATTTCTACGCGCAATGGAACACCGCGCTTAATCCATTTCCACATTTTGTCGGGCGCGCGCATGTCAGACGTATCGACCAGGACACGCACACCCGCGCCACGCAATTTGTCCCCCAGGTTAGACGCAAATTCATTTAATGCGGCGGCGGTATCTTCGCGTGTGATTGGAATAATCACAACCTGATAGGGGGCAACCGCCGGTGGCAAAATCAGACCATCGTCGTCTGAATGCACCATGAACATAGACCCCATCATACGGGTTGTTGTGCCCCAACTGGTCGTCCAACCATGTTGTAATTTACCGTCTGTGCCCAAAAACTGAATCCCGAATGATTTTGAAAAATGCTGGCCCAGGTCGTGCGATGTGCCGGCCTGTAACGCCTTGCCATCTTGCATGATGTGTTCCAGGGTGTATGTGTGGTCTGCGCCGGCAAATCTTTCTTCGGGTGTTTTTTCGCCCATAATTGATGGAATCGCCAGAACATCACGCATATAGTCGCCATACATTTTGTGCATCTTGCGCGCGTCGGCGTTGGCCTCTTCGTGTGTGGCGAAAACATTATGCCCTTCTTGCCAGTTAAATTCAGATGTGCGCAAGAACATACGTGGGCGCATTTCCCAACGCATTACATTTACCCATTGATTCAATTTCAACGGCAGGTCACGATATGATTGTACCCAACGGGACATCGCTTCGCCAATAATCGTTTCAGATGTTGGACGAATAATGTATGGTTCGGTCAATTTAGAATCTGGGTCAGGCTGCAATGTACCATCAATCATTTTCAGACGATGATGGGTAACAACCGCACATTCTTTGGCAAAACCGGCGACGTGTTCGGCCTCTTTATTAAAAAAGTCAATTGGAATCAATAATGGAAAGTTTGCGTTCTGGACGCCATGTGATTTAATGCGGCGATCCATTTCATCGCGCATCAGTTCCCAAATTGCCCAACCGTATGGTTTAATTGTCATACAACCACGCACAGGGGCGTTTTCCGCCAAATCTGCGGCAACGATTAAATTCTGATACCATTCGCTGAAATTTTCTGCGCGGGTTGGTGTAATTGCTGTTTTCATTTCTTGTATCTCTTTTAATTATTATTTTTATCTTTTAATTCCATATATTTTTCCGACACGATTTTGTGCAGAACGTCGGCAATCTGCTTTCTGTCCATACCCGCCAGGGGCGGTGGTGGCAATAATGTGATTTCAACCATAAATCCACCCAGCATCATGATGTGAAAAACCTGGCCAAAGGCAGACCGTTCACGTTTACACCGTGGGCCCATATCCATTTTGGCATTATCAAAGTATGCAAAATGGTCGGCAAGCGTTTGTTCATCAATCGGACTGCCGTCTTTATAACGATAGTGCATCGCCATGGGCTGAACCGTGACATTTGAATTTTCAACAAAGTTGAACAGCGTGCTTTTGAACGGTTTTACATATGCGCCGTTTGTCGTGGTACCTTCGGGAAATAAAATCATTGGGTATTTTACAGTCTGGACTGTTTTTTGTACAACCGCCAGCGCATCGCGCGCGTGCGACGGACGACGGTCAACAAAGATTACGCCAAACTTTTTCGCAACCCAACCAACCAATGGCCAGTTTTCCATTTCTTTCTTGGCAATAAAACTGCCACGGAATGCAAACGGGAATGTCGCAATTTCAAACACAGATATATGATTGGACACGACCATCAGTGGGCGCGCATCGGATATTTTGCCGTGTACAACAATCTTAATCCCGCCCAGTTTTACCAAAACCCACATAAAGACCGGCATGTACTGAACCGCCCAGCGACGTGGCAGCAAGATTAAAATCGGCAACTGGATAACAACCATTACCCAGAACAGCACGAATTTTATCGCGGCCGTGGTTGTGTTGAAAATATTCTGTTTGCGTATTTTTGGTTTTGCCATTGTTATGCTAGCTCTTCTTTGTCACTGTCTTCGATATATTCGGCGTCGGCGGCATCTTCGCGTAACAAGAATTCAACAAATGCGCGTACAACCTTGAACGGGCCAACCACAGGCAAAGTAATTATTTTGCCGACCGTTTTCATGATATTATCGTGATCGTCATCAGGATTGCCCAGCGCATTTTCGCGACCCAAGAAATGCTTTTGATATGCTGCATCCATTTTGCGCGTTTCAATCATTACAAAAACATCGTATGAATTAAACGGCACGTCAACGAACACACCACGTCCGAATGTTGCCCCCAGGCGCAAGTACCCCTTGATCAAAGGTGTCATTTCAGATTTTGCGTCCGCCGCGTCAACAAATTCACGGGGCAATATATTCATGCGTGCCAACTTTGGATTTACACCGTCCGCAAAGTTTTCGGGTATTACCGTTGCACGCAAGCGCGATGGTGTTAAATGGTTATAGTACAGGTATGATATCGCCTGGGCACTGCGCGCCGGTTTTGTACCAACAAACGACGCAACACCAAATAATATGCCAATCTTGCGACGGACAATCATTTCACCCAATCCCGCCCACAACAGACGCATCACCAACGCATTTTCGCGGTATTCAGGTGCAACGCACGCACGCGACATTTCAGCGATATTGCCACGATATTTTTTTATTTTTGAAATATTATATTCGGATTCTGTGTAGAAGCCACCCATCTTTTCCGCAGCGTTGCGATCGATAATACGATATGTACCAACAACACGACCATTGTGAAAAACCGCCATGTATTCTGCGAAACGATCAAAGGCATCGTATTCTTCGCCCAGGGCACGTTGTTCTTCGGTGGCGGATGCGCCCTCTTCCAAACAGAAAACCTGGTAACGCAGTTGACGAACCTGTTTACGTTCTTCTTTGTTGCGGGTTAGACGCACCTCAAAATCACGGACTTTAATTGCCATAAATATATCCCTTGGTATAAATCTATGGGGAAAGAATACCAAACAAACGCCTAATATTCAATGTTTTTATTTATATTGATTTTTTTATGGACACAGACTATGATTGACACATCGCAGGGTGTTTCTGCGACGGGCGTGAGAACCCGGAACCGAGTGTCCACGAAAATGCGGACAAACTCCACCAATAGTGGTTGGAGTATGTCGAATATGTTGAATAAGGCATGCAATGCTCGGTATTGTTCTCAAGCTCCAACCACCAAGTTAACGCTTGGTGTTTTTTTGTTATCAACATCAGGAGTATATGAATGAGCCAAGCAGAATATTGTCCTAGTGCAGGGGCAAGAAAAAATGTATATGCTGAACCCCAAGGAAAGAAAGGATTTCACACCATGCCAACGGTTTCAGTATTAACGCCGGTCTATAACACAAATCATGAACATCTGCGCCAGTGTATTGAATCAATTTTAAATCAAACATATACAGATTTTGAATTTATTATCCTGAATGACAGTCCGGAAAATACAGAACTGGAAAAACTAATCCTGTCGTACAGGGACAAGCGTATTCGATATATAAAAAACGATACAAATATCGGCATATCCCAGTCGCGGAACAAATTGATTGAACTGGCGCGCGGAAAGTATATTGCAATATTCGATCATGATGATATTTCACATAAAACACGTCTGGAAAAACAGGTAAAATTTCTGGATGAAAATCCATATGTTGGCGTTGTGGGTGCGTGGGCACACTGGTTCGGGGCACAGGATTTTATACGAAAAAATCCAGAATATGATACAGATATAAAAATACGCCTGACCGACGTGTGCGCAATTATGCATACAACCGCAATGATCAGAAAATCTGTATTAATCGAAAACGATGTTCGATACGAAGAACAATACACCCCCGCCGAAGATTATCGACTGTGGGGACAATTGATGCAATATACTGACTTTCACAATATCCAGGAAGTATTGGTTGAATACAGGTGTGATAAAAACAATGCATCGCATCGAATGAAAACAAGACAGACAATCGTACATGAATCAATTAAAATTCAGATATGTAACAAATATCCAATGTATCGTTTGGCATTTGAACGGCAACTGCGACGGATTCGCGTGCGATTATTTGGAAAAATACCACTGATAAAAATCAAGAATAAATGGGCGTTGCTGTTTGACTGTATACCACTGGTTAAAATCAAGGATTGACGCGTATGAAAACGGTAATTAACGTGGTATGCTTTCTGATTCCAGTTGCGTCTGTGCGGCGCAGATTGCGTCACCACCTGCAACAGGGGTGGCGGGCGCATAAAAATAACCTGATGACGTTTACGGGGGGACTGACTGGGCGCGATATTATGTTGTGGGTTGACCATGCACTGGGTGGCGGGACCGAAGTTTATTCCAAACGACAATTTAAAATTTTATGCAAGAAATATGATGTGTTGCGATTGCAATACTTTCCAAAAACAGAACTGTATCATTTAACATTCGCATGCAATAAACACAGAATCTTTACAACACATAATATAGATGAAATAGCGGATTTTTTATGCGGAATTAATATCCGCCAAATCGTTGTAAATAATTTAGTCGCATATAAAAGCACAACAGATATGTTACAGGTTATCGCACGGATAAAACGTAACTGTATGGGTATGCCGCGGGTGTCGTTTCGCGGGCATGACTTTCAATCGATTTGCCCCAGTTTTAACCTGGTGAACTGCGATGGTAAATATTGCGATTTATCATATGTGGGCGGGTGTGAAAAATGCTGGGCACAGAAAAAATTAGCCGACAACCCAATATCACATAATGTTTTAAAATCGGGCGCAGGAACAATATGCGAATGGCGCAGACAATGGGGGCACTTTTTTACAAATACCGCAGATGAAATTATTTTGTTCGCAGAACCAATCGCAAAAATTTTTGTCCGCGCATATCCAGAAATTGACCAAAAAATTAAAATTATTCCGCATACCGTGCAAAATTATCGCGCTGCAAAAATTAAATTGCATGACGATATTAATATCATTGTCCTGGGGAACATTTCCACCCAAAAAGGCGCAGGCGTTATTTGTCAGATGGCGCAACATCTGCCCGACAATGTAAATATTATTGTTGTTGGTGAAATGAAAAACGCGCCCGACAATATTACTGTGCACGGTAAGTACAAGGCGAAAAAATTACCCCAGATAATGGAAAAATATAACGCTGATATTGTATTTATACCATCGATTTGGCCTGAAACATTTTCATACACCACGTCAGAGGCCATTTCAATGGGATTGCCCATCGCGTGCTTTGACATTGGTGCGCCGGCGGGACGCGTTGCAAAGTATAAACGCGGATTGGTTTTGACGGAAATAAATCCAGATAAAAATTTATTTCAAATTATAGACTTTGTAAAAAATTTACGACAGGAAAACAAAAAATGAAAACACCCAAGATATCTGTATTAACACCCATGTACAACACACGGCCAGACGACCTGCGTGCGATGATTGAAAGTATTTTAAATCAGACATATGGGGATTTTGAATTTCTGTTATTAAATGACAGTCCAGACAATCAAGAATTAAAGCAAATTGTCGATTCATATAAAGATGTACGAATAAAATATCTGGAAAATGATAAAAATATGGGAATTACAAAATCGCGAAACAAACTAATCGATTTGGCGCGTGGGGAATACATTGCAGTGGCGGATCACGATGATATATCGACCCCAAATAGATTTGAGTTAGAGGCTGGATTTTTAGACGCAAATCCCCATATTGGCGCGGTTGGCGGAAACGTCATAGAAATTCGCGACGGAATGGAACACGCAACACCAAAACGACCAATACATGACCATGATATTAAGTTATCACTGATTAATGAAAACTATGTATGTAATCCAGTACATTCAGGATGCATGATTCGAAAATCTGTGCTGATAAATTCGGGCGTGCGATATAACGAAAATTGGTCGCCATGCGAAGACAGAATGCTGTTCGTCGATTTAATACCACATACCTGTTTTCATAACTTGGATGATGTTGTTCTGAAATATGTTTGGACAGGCGATAATACAACACTGCGTCATTGGCAAAAAATGTACGACATACCACCAATTATTGTCGCAAACGCACGCGCAAAATATCCGGTGTATTACGATGAATGGAAATGGGCACACAGGCATAGTCCAGTACGGCAAACACGATGGATTAAACTGTTTGGATTTTTTCCGTTTATAAAAATTAAACACAAGCATGGACAAACAAAAATTTATCTGTTTGATTTTATTCAATTGGCACGGGTTAAACATGACTGAGATTAAAAAAGTAATTTATACATGTATTACCGGCGAATATGACGATGTGTGCGCACATGTATATGTTGACGACACATGGGACTATGTATTATTTACAGATAACAAATATTTGCTGACGATGGATAAATATATGCATTGGGAAATTCGGCCACTGCGTTATAAAAAACTGACAAACGTGAAAAACGCCCGTTGGCATAAAATAAATGCACATGTCCTGTTCCCAGATTACAACATCAGTTTATGGGTTGATGGTAATATTGTAATTATGATGCCAGACTTTTTTAAACGCCTAGATTCGTTTATTAATCGTGGCGATACGATATGTATTCCACCCCACCCCGAACGCAAATGTATTTATGACGAAGCCCAAAAGATAAAAGAACTGAAAATTGATAATAAAAATACGGTTAATCAAGAAATGCGACTGTTACGCTTTTTGGGATATCCGCAAAACAATGGGCTGAACGAAACATGCATAATATTGCGTCGACATAATGATGCGCAAATTAAACGCATGCAAAATAAATGGTGGCGAATGGTTCGTGATTATTCCAAACGCGACCAACTGTCATATAACTGGGCCGCGTGGCGATGTGGTATTCAGACTACGCCTTTGTTCGGCACGCCCGGCGAACACAGGCGGTGTGACGAACTGATGTTCGTGCACAAACGCAGTCATAATCAAAATCCGGCCACATATTTTGACACATGGGTTGGACCACGATGGTTTGTACGCGGGTTGGCGTGCATGATGGGGCGTAATAAAAAAGAATTTGTAAAAAAACATTCAAGATAAGGAAATAATATGCACAATAAATATGACATTGTTTATTCAATTGGGCACGATTGTGCGTGCAGCATGTATTTAAAAAAGCATCGACTGCGCGTGGTGTCGGGACCGCTGGATTGGCTGACCAGTGTGCCGGCGCATATGCGTTTTAACATGATTTTAAATGACTTTGATGGATTTATGGACATAAACGATTTCGAATTCGTTGAAAAAGACCCAAACATCGTCAATGATGACAAATGTGATTACTATAAAAACAAGCGCACGGGGCTGTATTTTTATCACGACTTTGCGACAGGTGTACCATTGGAAAAGTCATTCGGGGCGGTGGCCGAGAAATACAACCGACGGATAAGGCGTTTCTATGATAACATTCGCAACAAAGACCGTGTGATGCTGGTATGGTTTTCACATTATCACAATACAACAAATGAACAATGGGCGGATTTTGCAGGAAAATTCTGTGATAAAATGGGCAAAAATGTCGATTTTCTGATTATTCAGCATATGGAAAACCAGCGCACACCAATCCAGACAGTTATCGCACCAAATATTATGCGGTACGATATGCACACCATTGAAAAAGATGAACATGGCAACAACACAACCGTTGGGAATGAAAAAGTGTGCGACGCTGTGTTTTCACGATATGCGTTGCGCGTGCCACGTGAAAGGTGGGTCAAGTATGTGTGGAAATGCAGTCTGTTAAACGGGGTGTGTAGATTTGTGCCGTTTCACGATGCGCGACACGCATGGCGCAATAAATTAAGACGGGATATAGACGAACTGATATACAACCGATGCGATTAGTGTAATTGGTCGGCCAGTTCTGCAATCGCGATTGCGTACCAGTTCGAATTATTCCATTTCTTGATACGATAAAAATTAGGATATGTTAAATATGCATGAATTACGGGCATGGGCGCAACGTCTGTGTCCGGTGCGACGGTCGCCGTTGCCGCCGCAGAACGTGCAGATTCAATTGCCGCGACATCTGCAACCAGGCCCGCCGTCATATCGTTTTGCGGGATTGGTGTGCCGTCTGGATTCATAACGCCCAATGACGTCCATTGTGGCAGTGCCAGTTTTGTTTTGCCATCCAACAAAGATATATCGAAATCACCCGGTAATACGACGTGACGAACAATGCGTTCGTTTTTATTCCACCCCAGTTTGTTCAGGTAATTGCCCGCACTGAACATGGCATCCGATATATTATTGATTATATCAATACGGCCATCGCCATTGCCGTCTGCACCATATTGCGCCAGGGTGGTTGGAATAAACTGAAAATGCCCCATTGCGCCCGCCCAAGATCCGGATATAGAATTTATATCCAGTCTGTTTTTATCCGCGATTTTCATCAGCGCAATTAACTGGTTCGTAAAGAATGTTTCACGACGACCGTCATACATTAATGTAAAAAATGCATCTGTTAATTTATGACGCGATTTTACCGCACCATAATTCGATTCCATTCCCCAAAACGCCAACATGATGTGTGGTGGGATACCGTACCTAGCATCCACCCGCGATAGCAATGTCGGATAACGCCGACGCATCTTTTGACCGTCAGATACACGCGTTTGATTGACGGTGCGCGCCAGATAACCATCCAATGTCAATTTGAATTCAGACTGATTCGAATCACTGCGCACAATTGATGGGATAAAGGATGGATATTTTAGTGTGTCGTTGATGGTGCGTTCTGATATGTTTTCCGATACGGCGCGGGTGCGCACAGAATCCAGCATTTCATACCAACGGGTGGAATCAAACGGTCCACGGTCTGCGAGTGTGGCATTTGGCAAAAAAAGCACTGTGGCAATCAGCCATCCGGCGAATTTGTTCATAGGCATTCCCCCGTTTAATTAAAATGCGTATTTTACACCCAGATGGATTCCAAAGGACTGCCATGTGGCACGCTTTAATGAATCCGATACTTTTTCGGTGTGGGCCTCGACCGTGTCAAGGCGTGGAACTTGGTATGGATTACCATTTGAATCATAGTATGTATCCATAACATATTGGCCATTTTCATCAGTTACATAATAACTGTATTCAGCAACGTACAATTCGCCACCGATTTTACCAACATGGAATAAATTGGTGTCAACCTTTAACGATAATTTTACACGATCGGACAATTTATAATTATATTCCATTTCGGCGGTATATGAATATGCGCCATTGCTGCCTTCGTCCAGGAAACTGGGGTTTTGTTGCCAATCGGTACGGTTGGGCCATATACCTTCGGATGAATATTTGGGCAGACCAACCTGCATGTACAGGCGCAAGTGATCGCGCAATGTCATTTGCTTTTCAACTTCCAGCCCGACATAAAAACCAGACCAGGTTGTGTTGTAGATATGGGTTGTACCTTCGACCACAATAGGGCCATCACCACCAATAATTACACATTCACCCGATGTAACACCCCATGGAATTGTACCCATGTTGATGTTGTAATCCCCCGTCGTCAGGGAATCACCCAGGTATGGGAAACCGTTTACCGCACCGGTGGAATTGATTGGATTGGTGACTAATTTAATATCCTCGGGCGACATGCAGACCTGGTACCAATCGTCAGGTGGGGTTGCCCCAATTGGAACTGCAAAATATTCACCAATGTCATTACCAAATACATAAAAACCATCCTGGGTCATCAATGGCAGATAGACGCCGGGGTTCGGGTAATAATGATTGGACATTTCCAAGTTGTGCTTGAATATTTCATATCCAAAGGTTGGCGATAATTTCCACCCACCAATATCCCAGATATGATGCGCGGATATACCAAACCGGAAATAGTTACTGCGCCCGGACTGATCCCCCATGGAAATTGTAAATATTCCGTATTCAGGGTATCGCGCTTCGAACGGTTTCAGGTCATAGTCCATCGACAAACCACCGTGCGACATATCACCGTATGCGTATTCCCCATAAACAGACAAGTCAAAATCGCGCAGGCTGAAATTATGACGTGCGCCAACACGGATTTCGTTCCAAATCATATCATCCCATTCCAAAATGGAATTTACACCCGTTTCAAATTCAAAGTCCGCAAAACGACGCGAATAACCCGCATAAATCGACGTTGCAGGTTCGGTTTCGGTTGGCATTGCGATGCCGTTTGTTGTCATTGTGCCGGAAAATGTCGGCACGGGCGCGGGACGCGGAACCTGGTACGAATATGTACGTGACCCGACAACCTGTTTATTGCCGGATTTACCAACATATTTGGTGTAGCCCTGGTCCGCATAGCGACCATATGACATCTGATTTGCGGTCGGCGCAGTTTGGGACTGATAGTACGAGGGAACACCCTCGTTCGCGGCAAACGCAACGAATGGCGCAAAAATCAGCGATAAAAATGATACCTTCCCTGCCTTCATATAAATATCGTTGTGTGTATTATAACACAAAATTGTGGCGCATAAAAGTATTTTCATTTCCCCCTTGCACATGATTTTTGGCGGTGTACAATGTGGCAGATATGAAAAATGCGCCCCACAACATTTATATTCATGTGCCATACTGTATGTCCAAGTGCAATTATTGCGCATTTATGTCGGTGGCATGTGAATCGCCAGACTGGCGTACGTATAGTGATAGCATATGTGCAGAACTGATGTTTTGGGCCCAGAAAATGGGCAAAATAGATATCCCGACAATATTTTTTGGTGGTGGTACACCGTCACTGATGCCGATTGATTGTTTTGAAAGAATTATGGATACAATCTGTAAAAACTTTAATGTTGTGCCGAACGCAGAAATTACAATTGAATCAAATCCAGGGACGCTGGATGCGGAAAAACTGCGCGCGTTTTGCAAGGCGGGGGTTAATCGATTGTCCATTGGGGTACAAAGCCTGGATGACGACAGGCTGCGTTTCCTGGGGCGGCGGCACAGTGTGGCGGATGCATTAAAACTGATAAAAATCGCCCAGGATATGGAACTGCGCGTGTCGGCGGACTTTATATATGGATTGCCAAATGACACGGTGGATGACGTAATCAAAACATGCAGGCAGATAAATGGACTGGGGCTGGGGCACTGTTCGATGTATGAACTGACCATAGAGGCCAACACACCATTTGGCAAAATGAACTTGCCAATGCCGGATAATGACACAATGGCACAGATGTATATGGCAATCGGCGATAATTTGAACATCCCACGGTACGAGGTTTCTAATTATGCAATCCCGGGGGCAGAATGCCAACATAATCAAAATGTGTGGGATGGACAACCATACATTGGGATTGGGCGCGGCGCGGCGGGACGCATCTTAATTGACAACGTGTGGTATGAACAAAGGGGGAATCACGCGCAATTTGAACCGATATCAGACGACACACGTGCGGTCGAAGTTGTAATAACCGGTATGCGCACCGTTCGCGGTTGCCAGTTGACAGGGGCGACGAAAAACGTTATTGATATGAACTGGGCAAAGAATCATCCGGACCTGGTTCAAATTAATGGGGAACGAATTTCAGCAACCCCACAGGGAATGCTGATTCTGGATGATGTAATCGTAAATTTGGTGAAGTAAAATGGACAGTAAATTTTGGAACTTAATCGGCATTATCGCAGTCGTTGCAACGGTTGCATGGGCATATTTTTACACAAAGGAGAAAGTTGTTATGGCGGGTATAAAATTAGAAAACATGGATATGACAGTCAAAGCGGGCGACGATTTCTATGCATACGCAAATGGCGGATGGCAAAAACGCAACCCGATTCCGGATGACTATGCCAGATTTGGCGCGTTCGAGGTTTTACGCAACACAAACCTGGAACGGACACGCGAAATTGCCGAAAATGACGGCGGCAAAATTGGCGCGCTGTACAAAATCGCAATGGATGAAAAAAAATTGAACGCAGATGGGGTAAAGCCCGTTCAGCCACAATTGGATGAAATAGACAAACTGACACGCGGGGATTTGGAATCTTATATGGGGAAAACGTTCACGTTTTCTGCCGCATTCTGGGGCGATGGTGTGGCATTGGATGAAAAAGACAGCGAACATTTCCTGTATAATATTGGCCAGGGCGGATTGGGACTGTCGCGTGATTACTATTTCGATAAGGATGCCAAATCAATTGAAATTCGCAAAAAGTACAAGGAATTTATAAAAAAACAAATGGGCAACTTTGGCGTCAAAGTGGATGTGGATAAGTTATATGCAATGGAAGAAAGAATGGCCAAGTCATTCTATCCCAAGGAAAAACTGCGCGATCCACATGCGAACTATCATAAAATGAGTATCGAACAAGTCAAAAAACAGTTTACAGGGTTTGATTGGGATGCTTTCTTATCTGCACGTGGCGCAACGGCGGCGAAATTTATAAATATTGCCCAACCCGAGGCAATCACAGAATCAATCGCGATTATGAACGATACGGATTTTGAATTGATTAAAACATATTTAAAATATCGTATTATCAGTGCGGCGGATTCAGTGCTGGACGATAAAACGTATGATATTTCGTTTGATTTCTATAATCGTACAATGGCCGGTCAGAAAGAACCAAAACCACGTTGGAAACGTGCGGTCGCCATGATTGATGATTCATTGGGCGAAGAAGTTGGACGACTGTATGTTGAAAAGTATTTTTCGGCCGACGCCAAGCATCGCATGCAGACGTTGGTAAAAAATCTGCAAATGGCGTATGCGGCACGTATGGAAAATCTGAAATGGATGTCAGACGAAACCAAGCAAAAGGCGTTGGAAAAACTATCAACATTTCGTGCAAAAATTGGCTATCCAGACAAATGGCGCGATTATTCAAAACTGGAAATCAAAAACGATTCACTGTGGGAAAATATGGTGCGCGTCGCACAATTCGAAGATGCGTTCTGGATTGAAAAAATTGGACAGAAAAAAGACCCAAGCATTTGGTATATGAATGCGCACGAAGTAAACGCGTATTATGACCCATCAACAAATGAAATCTGTTTCCCGGCGGGAATTTTACAATATCCTTTCTTTGATATGGCGGCGGATGATGCATTTAACTATGGCGCAATTGGCGCGGTTATTGGCCATGAAATGACGCATGGATTTGATGATTCGGGACGCCATTTTGACAAGGACGGAAATATGAAAGATTGGTGGACAACATTGGATTCAGCACGTTTTGAAGTGCGCGCAAATGTTATGAAGGAATTTTTCAACAAAATTAAAATTAACGACGAAGTTAACGCCAACGGTGAATTTACATTGGGCGAAAACCTGGCGGATTATGGCGGTGTGTCAATCGCGTTTGACGCATATAAAAAGTTTGGCACACAGACAGGGGACGCCGAAAATATCAGCGCAGATCGTCGGTTCTTTATCGCGTATGCCGGCGCGTGGGCGCAAAACATTCGCGCGGCCGAAGAAATTCGCCTGACCAAGGTTGATGAACATTCGTTGGGCAAAAATCGTGTAAATGGTATTTTACCCCATATCGATGCATGGTATCAGGCGTTTGATATCAAACCAGACGATGCAATGTACATCACACCGGGCGAACGTGTAAAATTGTGGTAAATTAAAATCCCCCGTTCGGGGGATTTTTTTGAGATATGAGACAAGAAACATGAGATAGGAATACTTCGCTAAATAAAAGTTTATCTTAGCATTTGTATTTTTGTATTATGCGATATATAATTATTATGCACTGGGGGATTTCCAGTGTTGGGATTAAGCACCTATTTAAACGCGTCTGAAAAGACGATAAATCTCCAACCATTGGTTGGAGTGTGGTGAATATATTGAATAAGCCCGCAATTTCGTTTAAATTGTGCTTAAACTCCAACCGCTTTTGATTTCCAATTGCGGTTTTTTGTTTTATATCGTGGGGGTTGAATATGGGCATTGGACAACGAATTGAACAAATAAGACAGGAACAAAAAATCCCGGTGTATATTATGTGCAATCATTTGATGATTGAGTCCGAGGCAGAATATCAAAAAATTATATCAGGCATCATACAACCAACAATTTTTCAGCAAATAATGGTGATAGTATCGACACGATCGCCATTGTTTTAAAACCGTGATTATTTCTTGCCGGAACGGATGATTTTCCACCAATCTTTGGCTGTGCCGGATGTTTTTTTCCATAATGTTGTTATGTCGCCACGCATCTGGTCGCCAACCTTGGTCGTGATTTTGCCCCCCAGGTTTCCCGCGATTTCCATACCGCGATTTGCAAACCACCAGGTTAACGCAATAACCAACGCTGTTTCCAAGAATCCGCCAGGCTGCAAATTTGGCACACGGGACGCCAGGTTTGTATCAACCACCCCCGACATTAATGCCGCACAAAATGCAACAACAATGGACAGCGATACAAAATACAGTGCCGATTGAACAAAACGCTCAATCTGTTTATCCAATGATTCGGCGGAAAATATTCCCAGGAACTGATTAAATATATTGCCCGCCATGCCTTTGTACGCGGTTTTGCCAATGGTTTGTGTCAGGGCGGTAAACGGCAACATCATAACCCCCAGAAACAAATCTGCGATTACCCCCAGTGCCATAAACGCAAATTTCCACGCCAGCATTATAAATGCCACAATAAATACAATTCCGCCGATGACTGAAAAAGCACTGGTGCCAATTCCGGCGGTTATCCATTTCCAACCGGCTGCAATCGCTGTATAGCAAAATCCAGACATACGTGTCGGCACACACAGCATATCCGCCGCAGCCGTCGCATCAACAATATTATTTGGTGATGTGTGTGCAATGGCATATTCACGAATGGCGGCACACGTATCGGGTAAATCTGCGCCCGCACTTTGGGCGACTGCGCCCAATATCATATCAGATACGTATGTGCCGACACTGACAATTGGGCCCATTATCCACATGAAAATTTTCGCCGGCCCAAATCGCAGTATGATAACCCAGACGGCAATCATAGTTCCCTTTTTCACAATTTCCGTCAGGTGTTTTTGGATGTCGCCCTTGCCCGATTGCATCATGTTATACGTGTCAAACATTATCCAAAATGCAAACGCAATAAACATAAATATAATTACAAATCGCACCAGGGACGAATCCAATACATCTGAAACAAATGATAATGCGTTCATAAAGGCCAGACCGATTTTCGCCTCTATCGGGACATAGTCACGAACCAATTGCGCCTGAAAATCACCCTGAAACTGTTCAATATCGGTTGAAATCTGTGATGTGAATTTTTCACGATTGTTGTCGGTCGCCCACGAACCATAATCACCAATGTCACCCATTGGCAAATTCGCTGATGCCCCAAATGCAGATGACACCAACCCAATCGCCAAAACAACGATGAATATTTTAGACAAGATTTTTCGCAACGCTTTCATTATTTCTTTTCCATCGCCTTGGTAATTTTTTCGGTTATCTGGACAGGTACAGCCCATAATTTCTGGCCCAGGTCATGCACCCATGCACCATAGTCAAACTGTTCCCCGGTGGATACGTTTGCGTCTTCGCCTGGGATTGGTAATTTAACCGACCCCTTGGGCAATAACCCGTCGATTTTCGGACTGACTGCATAATAGTACAGAAAGAACAAGAACACCATCATCAGCAGGAAATCCCAACCGTCAGACAGAAAATCAAATGCGCCGGGGTATGTGCGTTCCACTTCGGCACGTCGGGCGGTAAAGCAACTTTTGAATAAATCTTTGTCCATTTCACCATTAACCAATGCAACACTTTCACAGGTTGCAAACACGTTCATTACAGATAACGTCTGGGCATCTGGGTTTTCGGCATGCATTCCCATCATTGGTGGCAAAATCGCAGTATAGCCATCACGCGGGCCGGGGAAATACATGTCGGCACAGAAAGACACCGTCGCATAGATAACCAGAACCTTTAACGTAATCGCAATAATTCGCACGGCAGATGATACAACCATACCAATCGCATTACTGAACAGTTTATTCGCCTTGGACCAAGTGCCTTCGAATGCAGACGCAGCCAACAATAATGGCAAAAATATTATTATAAACACCAGTTTGAATACGATTGACAGAATCTGAAAAAATAAATCAAATCCGATTATCAAGAACATCAGCACCAGCGTCAATCCCGCCAGCCATGTAAACGCCCCGCCACCCAAATCCATCCAGGCATAATTCATTAACGCAAAACCGCCCGCCGCACCCGCCAGCATTACACTGTTGATATTTCCCATAACACACATAAATGGTTGCATGATTGGGTTTAGTATATCGGCCGTGTCACCCGTATCATGATTTTCCAACGCACCACATTGCGCGGCATCAGACACACCTGTTGCCAACATCCCCAATTCCGCCCCAACATATAAGACCGGTGTAATTGTTATCTGGGATACGCTGCGCAGGGCGGCGTTTCCACCCATTCCCAGTGCGCCCATTAAAACGCCAACAACCATCAAACGCACAGCCAGTTTCCAGATTTTATCCCACCAGGCCTTTAATTCGATTTTGTGTTCGGTTGGTTTTTCATAATTTATTGTTTTCTTGGCGTGATCAAAGATATACTGGGCCGTATGAATAAACAAAAATATACCAAAACCAATAACCATTAAAACCCACAGATTATCAACCATCAATGTCCAGAAACGTTCGGTCGCATCACCAATTACCGAAAACAAATCAGATATATATCGACACATAAAACAGCCGTTGGCACTGCTGATATCGCCATTTTCAACCCCGGCGGCGGTTAAAAAGTTCCCCATACTGGTATATGTTAAGGCCGCGCCACTGAGTGATGATGACAAATACCAAATCCCCAGCCCCAGCGCAATCGCACCCATAATAAAACGAACTGCAATTAAAATCAGTTTAGCCTTCCACATTACTTTTTATCTTTGTCTTTGTCACCACCACTGATGATTGTTTCGCCAATTTTCTTGGTTGTATCGACAACGTTTTGGGTCAATTGCATCATATCATTTGCCAATTGTTCACTTAACTGTTTATTTTCACTGACACCGAATACAGACAGAACCATTTTTGTAACCTGGGGGATTTGACCCTGTAAAAAGTTTAATACATACACCAATACAATACAACTGGTCAACGTCATCGCTTCAAGATTTGTCATATCTAATTCTGCGTCAAATATTTCACCCGTTGTGATTGCGTTCATTAAATCCGCACTGGATACGTCAGGCGCAGCAAAAAACTTGGCAATAATCGCCATAATTACTGTGTATGTAATAACCGCAGACGCCAACGTGATAATCGCGTTAATTAGATTTTTAAACTGGTTCACGCCAACTGTTTTGCCCAGGCCACCAAACCATTTTGGCACATTGTCTGCACCGTTAAACGCAAACAACATCAGTGACAGCGGAAAGAAAAATGCAAAATATGCCATCGCGATAATAATGTCTGCAAAATAACAGCAATAGCGAAAGAATAACTTAAAGAAACTCCACGTTAAATACAGCCCCATAACAAACAACATTATATGTTTCAATAAACTGCCCACCCCCAGTAACGCGCGCCATGTAAACGCAGAATCCATTACCGCAATGCCCAATTTCATGTATGATTGGAATTGGGTGATTGTCGTCTTCATCAGCAGAATAATTTTGTCACGCAATTGGGGGCGATAAAAACCGTCGGTGCTCATTTGCTGGGGTTGATAAGTGACCTTTTGTTCAATGGTCGTGTCATCCAGATTAATCATTGCAGCGGTGTATGTTTGGGCAACCTGGGCAACGGGTTCAAACGTAACGGTCGTTATAAACCGCGGCAACGCAACACCCATACCCAACAGACCAATACAAATAATCGCATTAACAAATACGCGTTGGATGGATTTTTCATACAATGGATCGGACACATTGCCACGCACAGTTTTCCAGACTGCGTTTATTACAAAAAACGAAAACATGACACAGAACAGAACAACGCAAAAATATGCAAATTTGTCATATACCAAGGCCGCCGCATCGGACACAATCTGGAACAGGCGATCAAACACGCCACAGCCCCAACACTGAACCGTCGAATCCACCAAAGATGACAGCCATTCATTCATTGTTATTTTTTACCCTTAATCCAACCGACCGCCTTACCCACAGATTTGCCCCAATTTTTTATATTGCCTGTTATTGTGCCAGCATCTGACTTAACCTGTTTGTACAGGCCGTCCATGCCACTGCCGATATATTTATTTAACTGTTTCTGCGTCAGGTCGAAAATTTTCAACATCAAATAAAATGTCAATATCGCAGACAGCCACATAATCGAATGTTCACCAAATCCCATGGCAGCATTCGCAACGGTGGGGACGTTGCTGTATGACGAGCCACCAGCCGCAACAACAAAGACAGACGTGTTCCACTGGAACAATGCCCGAATTATCGCCAGGTTTATACACAACATGAACGAACACGCAATCATGGTGACAATTAATTGTTGCAGGGCCTTGGTAATACCACCAAATGCCGGCCACACGTCCAGCCATTTGTCGCTGGATTTGAATACATATGTCAGTACATAGAACGGATATAAAATCAGTTGCATTCCAAAGTTAAATATGCCTTGGATAATCAGCAGTGCCATGAAAATATTGCTGGATACGAATGTGAATATCAACAGGATTCCGGTTATTAAATTCAGAAAATCTTCGCCACCATGCGGAATCAATGTGATTAATCCACGCAGACCAGTTGTCAAAAAGTCAAAACCACGCTTAATAATTTGATTGTTCGCATGTGACAGGTCGGAGACAGGTTGGACCAAGAATTCACACGAATCTGCGGATATCCATGCCTTGTCAACAATGTCGGCGGGACATTCAACGTCGGGCGCAGACATGCCCCCTTGGTTAATCTGTTCTGTAATTGCGTGGGTGTACACCGCACCCAATTGCAGAAATGGGTTAACCAACCATTCGGTCATGTATACAGGCTTTAACTGTAACAGTAAAATAGACGCAATAACCGCACGAAATCCAGGCTTGGCCACGTTTTCAACAACCTTGAAACCGGTGATTTTTCCATCCGCCAATTCGCCCCCACCAGAAATGCCAATGAATCCCAACCACTTTTTTGGGATATACATTTTTGCCAGGCTGACCATTAATGTGAAACCCAGAAATAACCAGATTAAAATTTGGATAATTCCCGGATTATCAGATGTACCAACAAAGAATTCATATGTTCCAGTTGCCACCATCATTAACGCATCCAAAACCATGGGAACAAATGGCGATAAATTTAATGCATCAATTATGTTTGCATGCGCAGGAATCGGCGCAAAAAACACCGCCACAAACATCAGGGTTAACAAAGACTTTTTTATGAAATACATTCTCTGATTTATATTTATCTTTTCAATTATATCACATTTGGGACAAAATGTGGTATAATTAAAAACAATGAATCGTCTGAAAAAATTTTGGATTACGTTTTTATCATTCCTGCCATTTACGGCGGGGGCGGCTGCGCCGTTTATTGTCGGCGGCATCGCAGGCGTGGGGGTAATTGCCGGCTTTTCAATATATCGTTCCAGTGCACCGGTTGATATGAATGCGGCATATTCTTTTTTTTCTAGTTGCTGGTCATGCCAAATGTTTGCGGATATTATGGCAACAATGTCCAATATGTTGCCCCGTATTTATAGCGCGCTGGGGCATGTGATTATTCCGTTTGCAGTAATGCTGTCGGCGATTTGGTTTGCATGGCGATTGGTGGATAACTTTTTAAATCAAAAGGTGGAACAACCATGGTCTGTGGCCAATACATTTACAACACACCTGTTAAAGTTGGCATTTGTGTCAACATTGCTGGTTGCGCCATTGCCACGTTTAATTTCCGAAATCGCAATCGAACCGATATTTAACGTGGGACTGTCATTAAATCGGGCGGTTGTACATGATGATCAGTTTGACGCGTGTGTTGTTGCAACCGCAATTGCAGACCCGGTTTCAATCGATGAACGTGCGGCGAATCGCGGTGCGTTTTCGCCAAAACTGCGACACAACCTGGCATGCGAATTGGCCGGTGTGCACCAGATGACAGGACTGGGGATGACAGTTGGTTGGACGATGATGAACATGGCATTCGATTCGGATTATATGCACGAAATTATGTGGGGTATTCCAATCTTTCCGAATGTAATTATGCTGTTTGGGGGACTGGCGATATTAGTGTTATTCTTTATGGCATTGTTACCAATCCCGCTGTATTTTCTGGAAATATTTATAACACTGTCGCTGGATTTGATAATGTTGCCACTGATGTTGTTGGCATGGCTGTTCAAGGGGTGGAAAATATCACTGGCCGGGGCGGGAAATACGATTCGCGGAATTATCGATTATGTGATTTCTGGGACACTGGGTTTGGCTGTGACAGGTATATTTGTTGCATTCGCAATAATGTTTTTAAACGCAATATTTGGCGATTGGGCGGGCGCACCGGCATTGGCGACGGCACTGACCAATAACGATTCGAAATTTTTAATGGACGCGTTGATGATGCGCAATGACAGCCTGGTCACTATCATATTGATGGGAATATTTATTGCGATGTTTATGACTATGATTCCAGCCCTGTCCAAGACACTGTTTAGCGTCCAGATATCAAATAATTTCTATGACACGACAAAAAAGAATATGGAAATTGTGTGGAAAAACCTGAAAAAATGGTACGACACAATGAAAAAATAAAAAATCAAGTCCTTTATTTAACCACGCCCCCTTTTTTGTAACATCCGAATCTGATATAATTCATACCAATGACAACAAAGTTTCCGATTCTTTATTGGCCACGCAGAACAACTGGGGATAATGAATACCAGTTGGCGCGCAAAGTAATCAATAACACGACCGGGGTTATGCCAGATGTCTGTACAGACGATGTGGACATTTCTGCGATTTTGGACAAAAACCCAAATGCCACGATTTATTATCCTGTATTTTGTGGTTCGACCGGTTGGTGGGGTGAACTGTTGGGTGGGGACGCAGTGGTCAGCGATAAATTAATCATATCGCCAGAATGCCAATTGATGGTTATCGAATCAAATAAAAACGCCAAACCGCACGGCCAGACACAATTGTTGGCGGCGGAAATATATCCGGCCAGCGGGTTCTTTAAAAAGATGAATTCGGGTATCGCCACGGTGGCTGATATGTTGGCAACCGATGCGGGGACAATTTTGGCACTGTTTTCAGGTCACAACCCAAGCCAGTTCATAAACGTCCTGGAATCCACAGGGAATTCATACCTGGGGTGTATTGGACGATATTAGAATGCTATTATTGCTTGATTTCTGTAAAAATACTTGTATAATTTGCGGGCTAAAATTCAAACAAAGGTAGATATCATGAAACAAGGAATTCATCCAGAATACCACGAAATCAACGTCACGCGCACAGATGGCAAGACAGTAAAAATGTATTCTTCTGTAAAAAAGGACTTGGTTTTGTCGACAGATAACTTGAACCATTCCGCATGGACAGGCCAGCGTTCCAACGCCGGTGAAAAGGGCCAGCGCGCGGCAGAATTCAAATCAAAATTCGCTGGGTTCAACTTCTAAATTTAATAATAAATACTGCTTTACGGGGGGCGGCGACATGGAACTGTTGATAAAAGGTTCGACTGAATTAAACAAAATGTTTATGGCGCTGCAGCGTACGGGGGCGTCGTTGCGTCGCGATTTTGGCGAAGTGGAAAGCCTGCAACAATCCCTGCGTGGCGCGCATGATTTTGTGCAAAAGGCGGCCAACCGTATCGAAGAAAGTATTCTTAATGACCTGTTGCTGGTGCGTCCGGCGGCGGGTTTATTAACACCAAACGTTTCACGCACAGGCGATGGACGCGACGAATTTGTGTTGGCACTGTCAGGGGCGGCAAATTTTGTGCGTGGCAATCCACACTTTGCAATTTCATTGGCATTGCGTTCAAACGACGAAACAAAAATCGCACTGGTTTATTCACCAATTGACGAACGCCTGTATTATGCCGAGGCCGACAATGGCGCATATGTGTTTTCGGCATTCCATTCGGCGCGTATCAAAACATCGAATCAGACCGAAGAATCTGAATTAACAATCGGATACAACACGTCTGATGCGCGACCATTGATTGGCGATGTGCGTCGTACGGGATGTCCGGCACTGGATTTGGCATGGGTTGCAGCGGGTAAATTTGATGCGTATGTGTCCGATCCATTGGACTATGCAGAAATTGCGGCGGGCGACCTGATTGTACGCGAAGCCGGTGGCACAATCGAAATGATGGCCGATTTGGTTGCAACAAATGGAAAAATAGAATTTTAAGGCAATAAAAAAATCCCGCGTTTGCGGGATTTCTTATTTTGTCGGTGCGACGATAATTGATTTTGTTCGTTCGTCTGGTTTGGATTTGGATTCCAATGTGCCACGATCGCCGATAATTTCCAGGATACGTGCGAACAATTCTGGGACGGCATCTTTGCCGCGTGCCAGAACCTTTTTAGAACCGCGGGTCATGACGGCAATTTTAACCTTGTTACCAGAATCCAGAAATTCAAAAACCTTTTTCATTTTGATGTTCAGATCGTTTTCTTCGATAAACGGTTTGACCCAAACTTCCTTCATTTCGATTGTTTTTTGGTTTTTGCGAGCCTCAGACGCGCGTTTTTTCTGTTCATATTTGAATTTGCCATAGTCCATTATTTTGGTAATTGGCGTGGCGTTGTTTGCGTTAATCTCGACCAAATCAAGGCCCAAATCCATCGCCATTTGCAACGCCTGGGACGTTGGCATAATGCCCAGATTCTGGCCATCATTGCTGATAACCTGGACAGATTTGGCAAAAATTTTGTTATTCATACGTGGCGCGTTGTCACGACGATTATCACGATTATTTACGGGTTTAATTGTGTGCTCCTTTATTAAACATGCGCAAATTATTAACTATTATTCGGCACTTTTCAAGATATTTTGCACGTTTTGCAACGCATTCCATACATCGCGCTTGGCCGCGGGCTTTAATATCAAGTAATTCGGGTGAAATATTGGCACACATGTCGCACCACAGGTCAGCGTAACCGGCACGCCATGCGATTTTGCCAGGTTTACATCCGCAATCTGCGTTGCAGGCAATGTCCCCAGGGTTAAAATCACCCGTGGGCGCAACAATTCGATTGCACGATCAACAAATGGGCGCGCCATGTCTAATTCCGTCTGGGACGGCGTGCGACCACCGGGGGTGCGCCAAAACACCATTGGTATAATTGATACGGTTTGGCGACTTTCGCCAATGGCATTCAGCATTTTATCCATCAATTCGCCCGTCGCGCCCGATAAAATGTTACCCGACGCATCATCATCCGCCCCGGGGATATCCGTTATTATCATCAATCGACCATTGCCGATATGTGGCAAGATTGTATTGGTCGCAGTTGCACGCAGCGGATGATTAAATTCGGCAATCATACGGCTTAGTGTTTCCATATCGGTTGGGCGTGACGCCATGGCGCGCACAGTATCAATTGACATTGTCTGAATCGGGGCGACGGCCGGCACAACAGATGCGGCGGCACGACCGATTTCTGCGACAATTGTCGCCGCGGTTGGTCGCACAGGCATATCCACAGTTTCTGGGACCGGCTTGGCACGTGGTGCCATTATGGGCGTGTCTGAAATTTCCCATCGAATACCCGCCAAATCCAAATCGCGCAAATTGTAATCGGACATTTTTTTGGTTTCCCCCTTGATAATTGCTATATTTTATAGTACAATATACCACGAGCAACAGAAACTCAAGGGAGTAATTTCATGAAATTAAAAAACTTTGCTTTGTTGGCGGGCGTTGCTGGCCTGTTGGCTGCATGTGGCGGTTCTGCAATTGTTGAACCAGCTGATCTGAACGAACAGCGCGTATTCTTTGGCTTTAATTCAGCTGAAATTTCCGAAGATGCGAAAAACAACCTGTTGGGTCAGGCACTGTATATGAAAAACCACGAAGATGTGAAAATCCAAATCGCGGGTAACTGCGACGAACGTGGTTCAACAGAATACAACTTGGCATTGGGTGCACGTCGTGCAAACGCCGCGAAAAGCGTTCTGGTAAACGACGGTATCGATGCAAAACGTATTTCGACCATTTCTTATGGCAAGGAACGTCCATTGGTTCAGGGTTCTGGCGAAGAAGTCTGGAAATGGAATCGTAACGCCACAACAACAGTTAAATAATAATTGTTGATAACAAAAATCCCCCAATGTCCACCCACGCAAACATTCGTTTGCGCGGGGCTCGGATGGGGGATTTTTTTTGAGACATGAATACTTCGCTAAATAAAAGTTTAGCGGGGTATTTATTTTTTTAGAAATTAAGAACTTTTGTCATCCCCGCGTAGGCGGGGATAGGGGCTATAAATCGCGCACAGCGTGCGCAAAATAAGTATTTTCAAAATTTCCTAGACCCTATTCCTGCCTGCGCAGGAATGACAATTTTTGTGAACAAAAATTGTAAAAATTATCCCACTAAACTTTTATTTAGCGAAGTAATTGAATATGTAAAAAATATCAGCTATAATATAGGGGCATTGGGAAACCGGTGTGGGGTGTAAGAACCCGTTACAGATAGTCGGAAGACTTTAAATTTTCTCCAACAATTGGTTGGGGGGCTGTGATATATATAAATAAACAGCACTATATCTGTATAGTTCTTAACCTCCAACCGCCTTTTGTGCGGTTTTTTATTTAACAAAATAAAAAAAGGGAGGAATCAAATGGCAACACTGTTGGTTGATGCGAAATATTTTGGTAATTATTTGCGCATGGCACGTAATTCAATGAATATCACGCGGTTTGAATGCGCAAAATTATTGGGTGTGTCACATTCAGAATTGATTAAGATAGAAAATGGCAAAATTTTAATGCCCGATAAAATAATTCAAAAGGTTATGACGAACGGTATGGCGATGATTTTATGTAAACGACGAAAATAAAAATCCCGCAATTTGCGGGATTTTATTATTTTGCTTCTTCGGGAACAACTGAAACCGTTCTGCGGTCGCCGTTACCACGTTTGAATTTCACAATACCTGCGATTTTCGCAAAGATTGTGTGGTCTTTGCCCATACCAACATTCAGGCCCGGGTGTACAGATGTACCACGCTGGCGAATGATGATATTACCTGGGATTACGCGTGAACCACCAGATTTTTTTATACCCAGTCTGCGCCCTTCTGAGTCGCGTCCGTTCATTGATGCGGAACCCGCTTTCTTATGTGCCATAGTTCTGCCCCCTTATGCCTTGATTTCTTTGATTTTCAAAACAGTAATGAACTGACGATGACCGGCGGTGCGGCGATAATTCTGGCGACGTTTTTTCTTGAACACCAAAATTTTGTCAGCACGTTTCTGTTCAATTACTTCTGCGATAACCTTGGCGCCATCAACAAATGGTGTGCCAACCTTATCACCGACCATTAAAACCTGGTCGAATTCGATTGTACCGGTCGCATTCAGTTTTTCAACCTTGACAATATCGCCGTTTGCAACGCGATACTGTTTGCCGCCGGTTTGAAAGATTGCATATTCGCTCATTTTCTTTCTCTTGTGTTTTATTGTTTTTGGTTCATTTTGCCGTTTTGGCGAAAAGTTTATGCAAATTTTATGCTTTTTATATCAAAAGTCAAGCATTTTGTCGAGAAGTTTATGCAAAACGCATATTTTTTTAGTCCTGTTTATCAAAAACCGCAAACAGTTCCCAATGCGCACTGCCCACAAACTGGTCAACGGGTATCAGTTCGGTCATTTTATAGCCGCCACGGGTCAGCGTTTTTGCGTCGCGCATAAATGTGGATGGATTGCACGAAACATAGATTATGCGCCCAACATTGCTTTTAATCAGTTCGCGACACTGCGCGTCAGCGCCGGCACGCGGCGGGTCCATAACAACCGCGTCATAATTCTTTAACATTCCAACCGTCAGGGGATGCGAAAACAAATCACGTTTTGTGCCTGTGCCAACAATGTCAAACCCGTCTGCATTTAGTGCAAATGTAAAATTCCCCAGTCCACAGAACAAATCCGCCACACGGCGCGCGCCAGACGCACGCGATACAACCAATTCACGCAACGCGTCTGCGCCCGCGACGCTGGGCTGCAAAAACGCGCCGGACGGATACGGAACAGTTACGCCAGAAAATGTCACAGTTGGTTGTTCGGTTTGTTTTATTACCTTGTCATTCCAGGTAATGCGAATGGCGGGTAATTTCATCGCCGCATCGCGAAATTCGGGCGTAAAGTACGGTACAGACGACGTGATTGCGACATCAACCCCATTGTCGCATTGCGTCACCAGGCACGCACCCGCCCCACCCCATGGCAACGCCGCCAACATTGGCAAAATATTGTTTATTTCATCCACCACGTTCGGACAATGACGCACAGGTATTATATTTTTTGTGCCATGTTCATAAAATCCAAAATCGCCACCGGCGAATGCAAAGTCGGCCCTGCGTCGTGCGCCGGCATCAATCCAAATCGCATCGCCTACGTTTGGTACGCGGGCCAATTCGCGGGATTTTTGTTGCTTGTAATCAGTGGCTGTAAAATCGAATTTACAGCCACCGCATTTACTAAAAAATGGACATGTCTTGGCCATCAGAAACTGATGCGCGCCCCAACGCGGAACTGGTGCGATGACGGATTTAATTTTTCAATCACGTCCGTACCCGGCGCAAACATATAGAAATATCTGTACCCAAAATCCAGCGCAAATATCGAACTGAATTCTACACTAATCCCCGCCAGCGCAGCGGCAACCGGAGAAATCTTTTTATCCAGTCGCACCCCATCATCCGCCGAATTCCATGACAGACCAGCCCCCGCACCGACATACGGGACAATCATTTGCGAACGGAATATGCGATAGATATTATCGATACGCGCATCAAAAATCGCGTTTACAAGGAACGTGTCGCCCGTCAGGGACAAATCATTATATTCGGCATTTGTCCGCAGATAGTTTAATTCCATGCGAAACGTATCATATACGCGCAGACCGGCAAAGCCTTCGAAACTGTGGGTGTTTTTGCCGCGGATTTCAATGTTGTTGTCGTCGGTATAATCCTGCCACATGGCGAAATTATACATGCCACCAACATAGAAACGACGTGTGCGGGCGTATGCTTCGTTATCCAGGCCAGATGGCGTTTGCGCAACTGGCGTTTTGATTTGCTCAACACGATATGGAATTGCCGCGTTTGCCATCATTGGCAATGCACACAAAAATGGTAAGATAAACTTTGCTTTCATTTTTAGACCCTGTCCCTGTTAAAAGTTCACACGAATTGACGCCATGATATTACTGATATTGTCCACGCCACCGGCACGCACGTCCCAACCAAATCCGTTACCAATCATCATCTGGTACTGGTACGCAATATCAATCCCAATCAGATCTGTGAACATAATATTGAATCCCAGTGTGGCACGCGGTGCGGCGATAACAAATCCGTCTGCGCCACCCATGCCTTCGAAATCATAGACACCCAACCCTGCGCCAATGCCCATAAATGGTACGAATGTACGACGGCGCGTTATGTCGCCCGTCTGGATATAGCGGCGCGCAAAATCAAAGTACAACATTCCGCCCACGGTCTGGTACGTTGCACGGCGTGCGTCCAGGTCAGAAAATTTAAGCGTTGAAGCCATAAAATCAATTTCAGTACGAACATACGACGATAAATTCCATCCCAGTCCAATCTGGGTTGTATAACTGCCCGAACTCTCAAATTCGGCGCCACCAAATGTGGCCTTGTCCGTCGCAAACCCCAGGTTCAGACCACCACCCATACGCACATACATTGATGTAGGGATATACATCTGAATATCATCGGGTGCAACGACGCCAGCGATTTCGTAAACTTCGCGTCCCAATTCACCAGGGGCGTCTATTGGCGTTTCATCAATGGTTGCACGCGCACCAATCATATCGACCCCACGCAGAATTTCACTGCGAAATTTATCAGCATCGTATGTGGTGGCATTTGCACCAAATGTTGCCATTAAAATTGCCAGAACGGATATTTTTTTCATCTGTTTATACCTGTTATTATATATATCAAATAAAATTTTATCATAAATTGCAACTTGATTCCAGTCTGATTTATTCGTACGATATGGTCATGCGTAAAAAAAATACAGATAAAAAAATAGCATTGGTGGCGGGGGCGTTGGACCTGCCGTTCTTTACGCGGGATGCGTTGCGACGCGCGGGTTGGGACGTGTTTGTGATTGGCCTGCGTGGATTTGTTGATATGCGATTAAATCCCGACATGGTAATTCGTCTGGGCGGTGGCGGGCGCGCAATACGCGAATGCCGGCGACGTGGGATTCGACGTGTTACATTCGTTGGCGCGTTGGGACATCCAAACTTTTCAGATGTACGACCCGATTTGTGGTCACTGATGACATTGATTAAATTATTAAAACATCAACGGGGGTATGATTCTATGGCGGTTGCATTTAACAAGGTTTTAGAGGGCCAAGGGTTTGAAATTGTCGCGGCCCAGGATTTAGCACCTGAATTGACATTTGAAACAGCAGGGGTTCAGACCAAGACTAAACCCAGCGCAACAGATAAAAAAAATATAGATCGCGCGATTGAGGTTTCACACACCATCGGCCGCGCGGACATTGGCGCATCCGTCGTTGTCGACAAACAGGTTATCGCAGTCGAAGCAGCCGAAGGTACGGCACGCATGCTGGCACGCGTGGTTGAAATGCGAAAATCAAAACGCAGGTCCAGTGGCGTTTTTGCAAAAATGACAAAACCTGGCCAGGATTTACGTATCGATATCCCGGCAATTGGGGTTGATACAGTCAACGCGGTTGCAGCGGCACATTTGCGCGGAATCGTTGTGAATACCAAGACATGCTTTGTTGTGAACAAACCGGCCGTAATTTCGCGGGCAAACGAACTGGGGATATTTATATTGGCATTGGATGAATAAAACAGCGCCCGAATGGGCGTTTTTTTATTTGTTGACCCAGATATTTATTTTTTACTAACATAATTTGTATGAGAAGAATGTTAATTCCTTTACTTTCACTGGTGTTATGCGCGTCCGCGTTTGGCGCGCAATATCGCGCGGCACTGGTTGCAGATATGGACACGGGACGCGTTTTATACCAAGAAAACGCAAACGAATTAAACTATCCGGCCAGTTTAACAAAAATTATGACACTGTATCTGACGTTTGATGCGTTGGAACATGGGCGATTGTCGTTGGATGATTATTTGATTGTGTCACAATCGGCGGCAAATGCAGAACCGGTAAAGTTGGGGCTGGCGGCGGGCTCAAAAATCCGCGTAGAAGACGCGATTAAGGCGGTTGCTGTATATAGCGCAAATGATGTCGCGCGTGTGTTGGCAGAAAACCTGAAGGGCGGCCAGGAAGAATCATTTGCAGATTTAATGACGCGCGTCGCACGCGAAATTGGACTGAATAATACAAATTTTGAAAATTCATCTGGACTGCCAAATGATGACCATATGTCAACGGCACGCGATATTGCATTGCTGTCAATGGCGGTGTATAAACACTTTCCACAGTATTGGCATTTCTTTGGAATAAAATCTTGGACATATAACGGAAAAACATACACCAACGGGAATCGACTGTTGACATCATTCAATGGCTGCGATGGAATGAAAACAGGATACACAAAAAAGTCTAAGTATTCGTTGGTTGCGACTGCACATCGTGGAAATACGCATTTAATGTCGGTGGTGTTGGGGGCAGAAAACAAAGATGTGCGCGCAAATGTCGCGGCACAGATGTTAAATCGTGGTTTTTCAATGTTGAACAGTGGTGCGCAACCAGTTGTAAAAAACACATATGTGCCACCAGTACAACAGACGGCGGTACAACAACCAACACCAACAACACAACACGCGACAACATTCGCCACGGCGTACAATACCGCAACCAGTCAGGCAATGCCTAAATATACAGGTGCAGCAATCACACCAAACAAAACAGGTGGCACAGGCGTTCAATTTGGCGCATTTTCCACGGAATCGGCCGCACAAACCCAGGTTGCAAATGTAAAAAGCAAATTGGGCGTTAGTGCAGTTGTTGAACCAACGGGGACGGGGCTGTATCGTGTGCGTGTATATGGACTGACCGATACGACGGCGGGTGAATTAAAAACAAAAGCGACCATGAACGGGATTGACAGTTATGTTTTTCATTAGTATTTTATATACGCTATGAATCCAAAAATTGAAAAATTGATTAAGTTATTTGCAAAATTGCCACGCGTTGGTTCACGTGGCGGACAACGCATTGCACTGTGTTTATTACAGGATAAAACCGGGCGGGCCGATGCGTTGGCGGCCGCAATTTTGGACGCCACACAAAATATTGCACCATGCCCAAGATGTGGCGTTTTGACAGACCGCGGGGGAACGGCCTGTGAATTTTGTCGCGACGCGGGGCGCGCGAATGGGCAACTGTGCATTGTGCGCGATTTGGCGGATGTTTGGACATTGGAAAAATCGTCTGTATTTCATGGCAGATATCATATTATCGGGGGACTGTTGTCGGGGGCGTCTGGCATATTGCCCCAGGATTTAAATATTGCAACATTGCCGGCCCGTATATCGGATGAAAAAATAACAGAAATTATTTTCGCACTGCCCAACACGGTCGAAGGCAAAACAACACAACATTACATTATGTCGTCGATTGGTGACGCAACAGGGGTGGCGTTTTCAGAACTGGCATCTGGTGTGCCGTTGGGCGGGGATTTAGATTATTTAGACGACGGAACATTAACGTTGGCGTTTGGGGGGCGTAAATCACTGTGACAAACGCGATTGAAAATTTACCACCAGTATCAGAAATGATGCGCGAATGTGGTTTAGAACCCAAGAAGCAATTTGGGCAAAACTTTTTATTCGATTTGAATTTAACGGGACGCATTGCGCGCAGCGTACCAGATATCGCAACCACACCCGTGGTCGAAGTTGGGCCGGGACCGGCAGGATTGACACGTGCGATTTTATTGGCGGGCGCGAAACGTGTGATTGCAATTGAAAAAGACAAGACAACCGCGCCTATTTTATCCCAGATTATTGATGCATCGGTGGGTCGATTAAGTGTTATTTATGAGGATGCGTTGCGGGTTGATTTTTCAAAACTGGGGCTGGATGAATATGCGGTGTGTGCGAATCTGCCGTATAATGTGGGGACAGAGTTACTGATTGGATGGTTAAAGAAAATTGCGGGCGGTGAAAAAATAAAATCATTAACACTGATGTTCCAGCGCGAGGTGGCGCAGCGTATCACAGCACACCCAGGCGACGAACATTATGGACGACTGGCGGTGTTAACATCGCTGATTGCGGACGCGCGCATTTTATTTGATGTGCCAAATACTGCATTCGTGCCACGCCCCAAGGTTCAATCCGCCGTTGTACAGATTATTCCAAACCCGGAAAAAATTGCCCGGTTAACAGACCTGGCAAAAATCGAACAGGTAACCGCAAAACTGTTTGGCCAGCGACGCAAAATGATTCGCGCAATTATGCCAAATGTTAATTGGACACAATTCGGATTGACCGGCACAGAACGCGCGGAAAATTTATCACCGGAAATGTTTGCATTGCTAGCAAATAATTTGTTATAGTTTTTATATCAGGACATAGTGAGGGGGGGGAGTTATATGTCTTTATCACTGTTGGCATTTTTTGCAATAGTATTTGCATTGGTTTATATGTTGCGCATGGCGCGTATTGGCGCGTTGGCTGCGTTTTTAATCGCAGGTGTTTTGTCGGGCCCATATGTGTTTGATTTATTCGAACTGTCCGACACATGGACATTCCTGGGGGATATGGGAATTATATTTTTGTGGTTTAATATAGGACTGGAAATAAATATGCGGCGTCTGTGGCGGATGCGACGGACAATATTTGGATTTGGCGCTGCCCAGGTGTTGATGGTTGCGGTTATGCTGTTTCCATTGTTGTTTGGGGTGACAACATGGACAATTATGGGTTGCATAATGGTGTCGATGATGCTGGCGATGTCCAGTACATCGGCTGATTTGCAATTGCTGACCGACCGCAATCAGCTAAACACCGAAATGGGGCGACAGACATTTTCGATTTTGTTGTTCCAGGATTTATTATCGATTCCACTGTTGGCAATGTTACCTGCGTTTGCAGGAAAGTCTTTTAGCCTGGGGGCAACTGCGATTGATGTTGTTGTAATATCGATTGCATTGATTGTGTCTGTAATTGTTATCGGGCGATTTGTGATGAACCCCGTTTTGCGACATGTTGGAAAATTAAAATCCAAAGAAGCGTTCCTGTTGGCTATTATGCTGAATATTGTAATTTGGGCGGTGTTGGTTGACCTGATGGGCTTGCCGGCGGGACTGGGGGCGTTTATGGCGGGTATGCTGATGTCTGAAACAATATACAGACACCAAATAACCGCAGAAATTTCACCATATGCAACATTATTCTTGGCATTTTTCTTTATATCACTGGGGATGGGGCTGAATTTACCACTGTTGGGCGATAACTGGTATATTGTGTTGTTTGGCCTGGTTGGGTTTATGGCGTTAAAATTTTTCGCAATTTATATGGTGGCACGTGTTCGTGGTGTCAAACCATATGATTCGGTAATGATTGCACTGATTCTGGCCCAGGGGGGCGAATTTGCATTGCTGATGTTGCAAACGATGAAAACCAGTGGCATTAATGCAATCCCGGCTGGTCACGAAGAAATATTGACAGCGATAATTATTCTGTCGATTATGATGACACCGTTGTTGTTGTGCCTGTTCGATTATTTACAGCGGCGCGGGAAATTATTTCCCCAGCATTTTCCACGTACACTGGATGATGCCGATGAAAATATTAAGCCGGATGTTATCGTGTGTGGTTTTGGGCGCGTTGGACAAATTGTATGCCAGATGTTGGACGCAAATAAAATCCCATACCTGGCAATCGATTTAGATGTAAATGCGGTTATGATGGGGCGCGAAATGGGATTTAATGTTGTTTATGGCGACACAACTAATCGCGATGTGATGGTTGATTTTGGATTAAAACCGCGGCGTGTCAAATCGGTTGTGGTGGCATTGGATAATGCGAATACCGCACGCAGATGTATATTGACGGTCAAATCAATCGCCCCACGGGTCAAGATTTTTGCACGGGCGCGAAACCTGGCAGATTCACAGATGCTGATGCGCGAAGGTGTTGAAACGGCATTACCAGAAACAATCGAATCATCGTTTATGTTGGGTTATAATGTGTTGGCGCATGTCGGCGTATCAGACGCAAAAATAAATGATTTAGTGTGCGATATGCGCAGTGATAATTATTCAGCATTATCCACCGTTATATCTGATAAGCACGATTAATATATGTCCCCAGATTCATGGGGACATTTTATTTGATTTTATACTTGCATATTGTTATATTGCAACCTATATAGGAAAGACATAAATGAAAAAGACAACTGTGATTTTATCGATTATTTTGGGTGCTGTTTTATTAGACCAGATAACCAAGGGGATATTGCTGTATCTGATAACAGGTACATTGCCGTTGGCGGGTGCTGCGTGGGATGTCGTGCCCGTGCCATATTTGATGGCGCACGTGTTTGATTTCTTTAATATTGTATTCACATGGAATCCAGGGACGTCATTTTCACTGTTTCGGGCGATGGGTGAATCTGCGCCAATGATATTGATTATTGCCACGGGATTTATAACGGGGTTCATTTTATACTATCTGTGTCGTCGTGCAAAATCGTACGAGGTTGTGCCACTGGCCTTGATTGCGGGGGGGGCAATTGGCAACTTGATTGACCGAATTCGTTTTGGCGCAGTTATCGATTTTCTGGATTTTCATGTTGGCGGGTGGCATTGGCCGGCATTTAATGTGGCAGATATTTGCATTGTTGTTGGTGTGGGGCTGTATCTGTTGTGTTTGTATATTGCGCGACGCAAGTGTTTGAAATCAATAAAGGATGGTAATTAATTATGGTTCAGTATTTGGATAAAAATTCAGGATTTAATATGTGGAATGCAAATAAAAATGCAGACCAAAAAAAATCACCTTTTTCGGGATTCTTGTGGTGGGCATTAATCTTTGTCGCCGCATGGTGGATGGTTGGCGTATTTATGTCGCCAAAACAGACCGCACAACAAACAGACACAACAAGTATCCAGGATATATCAAATGTGCCGGTTTCAAATATTGCATCCGATAAAATCACCGCATCTGTTCAGGGGCTGCGCATATCTGATGTCAAATTATCTGATTTTAATGTTGCGCCGGACACGGATGAAAATGTTGTCCTGATGGGCGCAGATGATAATTTTATTGAGGTTGGACTGATTGCCACCGGAACAACAACACCCGTTGCCACAACCGTTTGGAAACAGACCGATAATACATACACATGGCGTAATTCCGATGGGGTTGAATTTACGCGTTCAATTGTTCCGGATGGATATACGATTACAATCACAGACACAATTACAAACAAGTCGGGGCATGATGCAAGTTTTGCACCATATGCACGCGTTGTGCGTGATAATGATATGAAATCTGCGTCGGGTGTTGCAAGTGGTGCGGTTGCATATGTAAATTCCGATGTCGAAGATGTTATGTGGCAAAAACTGGACAAGAAATCATACGCATATTCGACGACAAATGGATTTGCAGGATTTGTTGATCAATACTGGGAAACGATTGTATCCATTGATACACCGGATCAAACAATCCGCGTCAAAAAAGTCGGGGATAAATACACAACTGATACCGCCGCCGGTGCAGTTACAGTTGCCAATGGCGCAAGCGCAACAATCACAACAAATATATTTGCCGGGCCACGCGATCAAAATGTTCTGGATGCGGTTGAATCTAAAATTCCAGGAATCGCTGAAACGATTGATTATGGTTGGTTCTGGTTCTTGGCACGGCCAATGCTGTGGGTGTTAAATGGGATTCATCATGTTGTGATGAACTATGGTGTTGCGATTATCATTATGACAATTTTGTTGCGTATGTTGATGTGGCCGCTGACACGCAAATCATATGTTTCAATGGCCGCAATGCAGAAAATGCAACCCGAAATGCAGCGTATTCAAAAACTGTATGCAAATGATAAAATGCGTTTACAGATGGAAATGATGAAACTGTACCAGACGCATAAAACATCGCCAATGTCGGGGTGTTTGCCAATGCTGATTCAGATTCCAATATTCTTTGCATTGTACAAGGCGTTGTTGGTATCGGTTCAGATGCGAAATGCGCATTTCTTGTGGATATCTGATTTGTCGGCGATGGACCCATACTTTATATTACCGATATTGATGGGCGCGACGATGTACCTGCAACAACGGTTGCAATCGCCAAAAACAAATACATCTGGCAACGATGTTGCGGCACAAACACAACGTATGATGCGTTGGATGCCGATATTGTTCACAATAATGTTTGCATGGATGCCGGCGGGACTGGTTCTGTATTGGACGGTGTCGAACATATTTGGCATAATCCAAATGCAGATTATAAAAAAGCAGGCACAATAAAAAAAAGTACTTGCATTTATTCCGGGAACGGTATAATATGCATAACGCTTTGGGGTTGTAGCTCAGCTGGTTAGAGCGTCTGCCTGTCACGCAGAAGGTCGCGGGTTCGAGCCCCGTCAATCCCGCCAGTATTTACACCGTCATTTCTGACGGTGTTTTTTTCTGTATCATCCCCGTGATGCACGGATAAAGGCATTAAACATTGGGTGGCCGGTGTATGGACTGGATTGAAATTCTGGGTGAAATTGGCCTGCAATGAAAAATGGATGATTTTTTAGTTCTATTATCTCGGGCAGTTTTCCGTCCGGACTGCGCCCTGATATTATCATGCCAGCGGACGCAAATTGTTGTTCCAATCCGATATCCATTTCATATCTATGACGATGACGTTCGGATATAGATGTCGCACCATATATTTTATGCGCCAATGTATCGGGCGTTACATCACACGGATATGCCCCCAGTCGCAATGTCCCACCCATATTTTCAGCATTATGATTCGCCATTATGCCAATAACAGGCGTGCAATCTGATGAAAACTCGGACGAGCCTGCGTTTTCAATCCCCAAAACATTTCGCGCAAATTCAATAACGGCAACCTGCATCCCCAGGCATATTCCCATGTATGGAATACCATTTTCACGGGCATATCGTGCAGCTGCAATTTTGCCGTCGACACCGCGCGCACCAAATCCGCCCGGCACCAAAATCCCCGCAACATCACGACAATCGTCAGGTGTGAATTTTTCGGCGTCTATTTTTTTCAAATTTACATGCACATTGTTTTGGATGCCGGCGTGGAACAAGGCCTCGTTCAATGATTTATAGGCATCGGGTACGTTAAAGTATTTCCCAACAATGCCAATGTTTACCGTTGGTAAATCGGCCGACAGATAATTTTCGATGCGTTCAAATCGCGTCATGTCCCCACGCGCATGCGGCAAATCAAAATGGTCGGCAATAATATCAAATACATGTTGGGATTCATATGCCAATGGAATTTTATAAATGTTATCAACATCTATGCCGCTGATGACACTTTTGGCCGGGATGTTACAGAACATGCCGATTTTATCGCGTTCACCGGCCGTCAACATGCGCGGCGTGCGTACGATTAACATATCGGCCTGAATCCCGTTTTCCAGTAATTGGCGCACAGACATTTGGGTCGGCTTGGTTTTTAGTTCGCCGGACTTTTCCAAATATGGCGCAAGTGTTAAGTGCACAAACATTACATTTTTGCGGCCAACGTCATTGGCAAACTGACGAATGGATTCCAGGAATATTTTACCTTCGATATCACCGACAGTGCCGCCGATTTCACAAACAACAAAGTCTGTGTCGGTGGGGGCAGATATGTATTCTTTGATTTTGTTTGATACATGTGGAATCATCTGGACCGTTGCCCCCAGGTAATCACCATGGCGTTCGGCATTTAAAACGTCCCAATATATGCGACCGCCCGATACCGAATCATTACGCGACAGGCGCGCCCCCAGAAATCGTTCATAATACCCCAGGTCCAAGTCTGTTTCATAGCCGTCGTTCGTCACATAGACTTCGCCATGTTGGAACGGTGACATAGTGCCCGGATCAACATTTAAATACGGATCGAATTTTCGTGCGTGTACAGTATACCCCCGCGATTGAAGAAGGGCGCCACAACCTGCTGCTGCGACGCCCTTGCCAAGACTTGAAACAACCCCACCAGTGATAAATATATATTTTGCCATAAGTGCCCCCTTATGGAATTTTATCATACGACAGAATCGGAATATTCGCAATGACACATATAGGATTTTATATGATTTTTGGTATTGCCCGAAATTGTATAACACGGTATACTAAAATGTATTCCCCCCATAAAAAATCTTTGGCTTGTATTGATACGGAATAAATTCCTATAATTTCCCTATGCGGGATTGGTTGGATAATCAGTATCAAAATCTGTTTTTATATGTGCCATTCTTACTGGCCGGTGGCGCAGCGTTGTATTTTACAATGTCGGACGAGCCAGGACTGATTTTTGCATATATTGGTTTGCTGATTTCATCAGGTGCGATTTTTATAAAACGTGTGCCGAATATTCTGCGCGCGATGTTAGTTTTTATTTTTGGCTTTTGCTATGCGTGTGTGTTTACCGACTTAATAGACACACCAAAACTGAGATACAACAAACACAATTTAACCGTTGTTGGAATGGTTCAAAATATAGATTACACAGATGAAAAATCCAGAATATATTTGTCTGTGGCGGCGAACGACATTGGCGCAGGTGACGGAACGGCAACCGTGCGCGTATCAATGGATGGCAACATTACAACACCACAGATTGGTGATGTTATAAGTGCGAACATAGGTTTGTTCAAACCGTCGGTGGCATACGCGCCCGAAACATTTGATTATGCACGCTGGGCGTACTTTAATGGTTTAAGCGCAACAGGATATATCAATGATTTTCAGGTAATCGAATCGGGTGGTACGGGTGGCATAAACAGCATGCGCAATTTTATTCATGGGCGTGCAAATTCATTCTTGGTTGACAGTTTGGTGTTGGGATATAAAAACGCAGTGCCAGCCGACGACAATCCGATATGGACCGCAACCGGTATCGGGCACGTGTGGTCAATCAGTGGATTTCATATGACGTTGGTGGGCGGTTGGATATTTTTGATATTCTATTTCTTGTTTCGGGCAATTCCATATATAACACGTCGTGTACCGGCACGAATTCCGGCAATGGGATTTGCATGGATTGGGTTGCTGGGGTATTTGTTTTTGTCGGGTGTGGATATTGCAACTGTACGCGCGTTCATTATGACAACCTTGATATTTTTGGCGTTTATGGTTGGGCGCAGCGCGATTTCATTGCGGAATATTGCACTGGCGTTTTGTTTTATATTCTTGATGAATCCCCACTATGTTATGCAGGCGGGTTTTCAGTTGTCATTTGCGGCGGTGTTTGGACTGGTTTGGGTGTATTCAGATGTAAAACCAAAAATGCCACGTAACAAATTACTCAAAGCCATTTGGGTGTGCGCAATTACGTCTGTTGTGGCAACAGTATTTACCGCGCCATTTGTTGCGATGCACTTTGGTGCAATTCCGATTTATGGCTTGATTGGGAATTTAATCCTGTTGCCGATATTTTCGTTTGCAATTATGCCACTGATTTTAATTGGCGCGTTGTTTGGTGGTGGTGCGCCGATTGAATGGGCACATACGTTGTATGATTTTGCACTGGATATCGCGCAATATATTGCAAGTATTCCATTTGCCACAATTACTGTACCACATATATCAAACGTAGCGGCGATGTGTTTCATTGTTTCGTTTATGACACTGGTATTAATCAGACCAATTAAAATTAAGATAAATTACATTTTGTTCGGTGTGCTTTGTGCGGTTGGTGTTGGGATTGTGCATTTGTCGCCACGACCGATGTTTTATGCAACGCACGATAATGAACTGGTCGCATTTGTTCGGGATGATGGGAAACTGGAATTTAACAAATCGCGCGCGTCAAATCACTATTTCGCGTTCGATACGTGGAAGAAAATAAATGGCGAACAAACCAACACACCAAACCCACGACGCAAACATGACAAAGGCGTGTACAGGTATGGCGATATTGTCTATGTTCAAAAGTTTGTACCATTGATGAAAAATATTAGTGCAATGTGCGCGGATGACAGTGTTCGATACATCGTTTCATATTTTGATATTAAGTCGAAGAGTTGCGCGCATAAAATCATGAGTGGTGGATTTGTTATTTATCCAGGTGGGCGCGTAAAGTATATTCAGCAAAATCGGCGGTGGCATTAATAATCTGCGCGGATGAAATACAGACCAGACGCCGGCGCGGTTGGGCCGGCCGCCGCACGATTTTTTGCAGCCAAGATTTCATCAATATCGTATGGCTTGCCCAGGCCGATTTCAATCAGCGTGCCAACAATGTTGCGCACCATGTGGTGCAAAAATGAACGCGCAGAAAATTCAAAAATAATTTCGTCACCGTTTTGCGTTATTTCGATTTTATCTAATGTTTTTATTGGGGACTTGGCCTGGCATTCAGATGCGCGAAAACTGGTAAAATCATGATTACCAATCAATTTATTCGCCGCCACGCGCATTGCGTCAATATCCAGGTGACGCGGCACCCAGTATACACGATTTTTCTGTAACACAGGTGCGGCGGCGCGATTTAAAACCACATATTTATAATGACGCGCGATGCAATTGAAACGCGCACTAAAATCATCCGGCGTAATTTCACATGCCAGCACAGATACAGGCGCGCCCGTCAGATAAAAATTCAGCGCACGCATAACCGTTTGGGCATCATAATCGCCATCAATATCGGTATGTGCCGTCATGGCAACGGCATGAACCCCAGAATCTGTGCGGCCCGCACCAACAACATCCACACGCGCGCCACAGAATTTTTCAATTGCGTCTTTGACAAGCGATTGAACCGATGGGCCTTGGCGATTTTCTTGCCAGCCGATTAGGTCTGTGCCGTCATATTCCAAGATTAATTTATAGCGTGTCATCAGATTAACGACCGTTCCATTTACGTTGCTGGTACATCTGGGCCAGTTTAAAATCTGCACATTTTTCAGTTGGCGCAACCATGCGTGGTCCCCATGTCAGTAATTCCATTAAACTGACATTATAACACGCCGGCGAATCAAGATGATAGCCAAAGTTTTCACAATATTTACAATGATTTTCAACCATCGGTATATGTTCAAATTTATTGCAATGTTCTATGTTTGGGCGTTCAACTGTGCGCAAACCCATCAACATGCGCAGAAACAGCCCACGATCACCACATGCAATACCACCACGACGTTCAACACTGTGAACGCAATTTAAACAACATTTATCCATTATAATTGGGCCATCACTATATTCCATTTCTTATTCCCCATATTTAATTGCTGCACCGCGCAGACCGTTAACAAAACTTGTCCAATCCATGGGATTTTTTCCCGCTGGCTGGACACGCAGGATGCGTAAATTATCATTATCGATTTTTGTTTGCAATAACTTTATATCAATACCATTGATTTTTGTGCGGCCGCATCCCAGCGCACGAATCTGGTTGTGAATTTCACGTGCACTGCGTGACCAATCAATGATTTCATCTGTGCCTGTCCACTTATGTGTATATGTTGGTGTGCCGGTTTGCGGAATCGGCGCATAGCCCATCGGATTCGACAAATATTCAACCAGCATTTCAGACCCAATTTCAGACACACGATTTTCAATTGTTTCATTTGTATCATCAATACCAATTTCGAATTCACGACACATAAATATATCGCCTGCGTCCAATTCAGGGGTGACCGCCATTAAACACACCGCTGATTTTTCATCACCGTTATATATCGCCGTACGAATTGGGGACGGGCCACGGTATTGTGGCAAACAACTTGGGTGAATATTTATAACCGGTGCAGACGACAGAACATTGTCGCGTAATATCACACCATATGAAATAACCACAACCATATCAGGCGAATAATTATATTCGTTTATATTGGTATGAACCGTCAACCCGTTATTTTCAGCCCAGGTGTGTACCGGGGATGGTGTTAAAACCTTTTTACGGCCCATCGGTTTTGGGGCACGTGTGAACACCGCCATGATTTCATGGCCGGCATTTTTTATCGCATCAAAGATTGGAACAACAAACGCGTTTGTGCCCATTAAGACCAGTTTCATTTTTTGAACTTTTTAACCTTTCTCATTAACATTTCACGACGCAACGGCGACAGGTAATCTATAAATAATTTCCCATCCAGGTGATCTGTTTCATGTTGGACAATTCGCGCAGGTGTGCCAGACATCTGGGCCATTTTTTTTGCGCCCGTTTCATCAGTCCATTCAACAACCACAGAATCCGGACGTGTGACATTCGCAAACACCGGCAGACCGTCATTACCCAGGACGGACAGGCAGCCCTCTTCCATTGTGCAGGTGTCGGCGCCATATGACATAATACGGGGATTTATCATGCGGTACACAGTTTCAGAATCTGGGTCCATCATCACCAAGAATCGCGATAAAATCCCAACCTGGGGCGCGGCCAGGCCAACACCATTTTGTTCACGCATCATTTCAACCATTTCATCCATGGTCGACAATAGTTCCGGCGAAATCGAATCCACCGGCGCACATTGTGTACGCAAAACTAAATCACCACAAAGTTTCATTTGCAACATGTATTAAACCCTTTATAATAAATGATAGCAAAGGATTGGGAAATGACAACTTATATTTTTGTATTGTTGGGGATTATTATTGTATTATTGGTTGCGGTTTTGATGAAACGGCCAACGATTGATATATCGGCATTGCGCGAAGATAATGCGCGACTGCGTGAACGTTTGGCGGAACGCCTGGGCGCGTTAAGCCAGAACGCAATTGAACTGAAAAACATCAGTGGCGACATTGCAAATTTCAAAAATATTTTAATGGGTAATAAACAGGCACGCGGAACGTTTGGCGAACGCCAACTGGAAGATTTGGTGCGTGACATTATGCCACCGGAAACATATGCGTTTCAATGCGTATTGGAAACAGGCGTACGACCGGACTGTGTAATCAGATTGCCATATCCGCCGGGAGATATGATTATTGACAGTAAATTTCCACTGGAAAGTTATAATCGTATGCTGGTGGACACAAACGATGGTATGGCACGCAAACAATTTGAACTGGACGTGCGCAAGCATATTGATGCAATTGGTGAAAAATATATAATCCCGGGCGTGACGGCGGAATCAGCCATGATGTTTATTGCGTCTGAATCTATTTTTGAAACACTGCATCGTGAATTTCCAGGCGCGGTTGAATATGCCGCACGCAAAAAAGTATTTATTGTGTCGCCGTCGACACTGTGGGCAACGTTGAATACAATTCGCGCTGTTTTATCCGACATAAAAATTAAACGCGTCGCCGCCAAGATTCGCAAAGAATTGGATGCACTGTTGACTGATTTGGGACGATTAAATGACCGCGCGACGAATGTGGAAAAACATTTTCGTATGACCCAGACTGATATTGAACAACTGCAAATTTCGATTGGAAAAATCGCACCGCGTGCGGAAAAGTTACGCGATATGGATTTCGGTGAAGACCAATAAAAAATCCCGCCAGATGGCGGGATTTTTTTGAGACATGAATACTGCGATAAATAAAAGTTTATTTAAGTAAAAAAATAAAAACGTCATACCCGCTTGGTTACATCCACGCAAACATTCGTTTGCGCGGGGAAAACTGGGGGGGGATTTTTATTTCTGATTTTGTTTTATTGCCGACAGCATACGTTCTTGCGCAATATGCAAGTCTGTTTCTGATTTAATATCCGCCAGGATGTAATCACGAATCTGGGCCTGGCGACGATTATACTCGGCATCCAGAATATTATAAATTTGTTTCGTAGGCATAAACAAGTGCGCGTTTTGATTATAAAATACTTCTTCGTCATTGCTTGTTAACTGATGTTTTGATGGGGCAAAATACCCACGGTCTGTGGCCATAGTGCCATAACGCATAATAACGTTATGTGTGCGTGTGGAATCATCATCTGACAAACGCACAACATCACGCGCGCGCATATTCTTGGCATTTTCTAGGATGTATATTTCATAGCGTTCAAATACACCGTCCTGGAATTTCCAGTCGCCAATTCCCAAAACCTTCATAAAATTGTTTTTATGCACAAACACAGACGTACGCGTAACGTTTAATTCATAATTGTCGAATAACGCGCTGTGCGCAGGATGACGGCCTGGCAATGTTTTTAAATCGATTTTTGATAAATCGCATTCAGACAATGCACGCGACAAATCGTATAAAAAATTTTGTTCCCTGGTTTGCGCCGTTGTTAAAACGGGCTGACTGTTCTGCTTCATTATAAATCCTTTATTGTGTATGGATTCTAGAACAGTATGATGATTTGTCAATCAATTTCATAAGATTCCTGTGGCGGGGATTCGTGATATTATGCTAGGCTTGCCATTATGACACGAAGACTAAAAACAGCGGCGGCGGTCGTGCTGGGGATGCATGATGCGTTGGTTTCCCTGACGGGGATGATCGGGGGATTGACGTTCACACTGGCCGATCGACGTATGATTATTTTATCGGCAATTATCGCGTCTGTGGCGGCGGGATTGTCCATGGGGGCGTCGTGCTATCTGGCGGAAAAGACGAATGATAATCCACACGCGTTGCGCGCAGGTGCGATGACCGGGATTGCGTACCTGGGGACGTGCGCGTTTTTGATATTACCGTTCTTAGTTATTCCAAACACACATACTGCGTTGGTGATGTCGTTTGTTATGGCGGTGGTTGTTATATTTGCATGTAATTGGTGTATTGGGCATACATGCGGACGGCGATGGTGGCGACATGCGCTAGAAATGCTGGCGATATGCGCAGGCGTATCAATTGTGTCTTTTATAATTGGCGAGGTTGCAAAACACTTCCTGGGGGTTGTGATATAAAAAAACACGCCACACAGATAACGACAATGTGGCGCGTCAATTTCTCCTTTCTGGACTCTGGTCCAAGACAACTTTAACAAAGTATGCGCATTTAATGCAATCGAAAAATTTTAATTATCGCACATGTTCGGGCGCACGTTTGTTTGCACGATACGCAGTGTCAATTATCGATTCAAAACGACGCAGGCGTTGCGCGAAATCATTTGTCTGGCCTGCGCCAAATATTGGGGCGCGACCAAATTTCATCGCTAAAAACATATAGTTTATAACCGCTGGATTCTGGGTTTGCGCGTGGGCCGCCAACTGGGCAAAGGTATCGATATCGTTCGTCTTGATACAGTATGCCAAACGCTGGACAATATTCTGTTCGATGCGGGTTAAACGTTTGATGTCATCATGTTCGCCGTCACGCATATCTAATGACGGGGTGTCAATTAATTTTCCATTCTTGAAATTTCCGGGGTGCGCGTCGCGGACTGTCAACCCCTTGGTTAAATACAGGTAATACATTTTTTCCATGGCGGATTCAAAACCATCTTCGCGGTCGCGTGCAATATAATCGGACAGAACCCATGAATATTTGCGCCCGCCAAATTCAAATACTGCACCAATGTGGACTGGATTTACCAATCCACGCGCGTGTTTTTGTAATGCCATGGCATACAATTCACCATGCAGTGTATTGCGATTTATCTTGAACGCGTATTTTTGGTCGCCGATTTGTATTTTATAAACAGACCCCATAGAACCAGACGCAACATAATCCAGTTTAACATCGTGACCAAACAATTTGCCGGGCGCAGTCAACACAATGTTATTTTTATCCATACCGGATGCCAGTTGCCGATGGAAATCAGTCGCCAGTGCGGTCATAAACGCATTAAATTCGTTGGTCGCCGTGGCGATGTCGCGCCCCACCACCATTTGACGCAACGCGTCGGGCAGCGCACCCATATTCTTGTGTACAAAACTGATAAATTTTTTCATGCTGTGATTATAACATATTTTAACCCCAAAAAAAACCGCCCAGATGGGCGGTGAAATTCGGTTTTTATATCAAAACTGGATTTATTCTGGCGACGACCTACTCTTCCGTGGCTTAAGCCAAAGTACCATCGGCGATACGGGGTTTCCCTGTCTGGTTCGGGATGGAACAGAGGGTGACTCCCGCTCAATAATCACCAGAATAAATCCAGCGAACATCATAATTCCTAAGAATCATACTTAACGTTCTCTTCAAGCATACCGTCAAGACTTATAAAAGTCAAGACGATAAGATAAAAAGTCAATGGTTCGATTAGTACTGTTAAGCTAAATCCGTCACCGGACTTACACACACAGCCTATCAATG